>JAGQQE010000299.1 GCA_020426345.1 Planctomycetaceae bacterium | reverse complement strand
ACAGATCATACGTATCACGCAGTGTGGACGATTTGCCTGCAGCGTAGCGGGCTGTGGATCTGACATCTACGGAATCGCGCATGTCTGATGTTGCCAGGCATTATGCGGATCGGTGCATCACAGAATACCTGACACCGACGTTTTAAGTGCAATAGGGCCAGGCTGTGTGGCCGTTGCATGGCGACACTGTGATCACCGATGTTCAGATTCAGGGATGCTCTGGCCCTGATCGGCCATCGATCTACGACACACGGTGTGGAAGGCGGATACGAGCGAATCGGTGCCCGGTCGCATCGTAAAACAGAATCTCGTTTGACGGCTCGGCCCAGACGGCCGCCAGTTTGACGGAACGGGGCCCATGCAGAACGAATTGATACCCACAACGATTCCCGTTTTGCATCAATTCCAGTTCGGACATCGGGAAGTGATGTTCGAGCAGGTTTTCTTTGCGGCACAGTGAAATATGCACAAAGTTCTTGAGTTGGTCGAGTGTACGGACTTCAGCGGGAGACTCGATGTTGTTCGAGACACTGGCTGGCGGATACATGCAGGGGTCCAACTTTTCAGGATTTGATGAAGGGGCGGCCTGGGGAAGAGTGGCTGCTGACATAGTGGAATCACCTGAAAACGGACTTTTTTGGTGGCAGAAGATTCAAGCCGTTGAAACGGCTGGGTCTTTGAAATCTGCGGCGAGTCCATTCGTCGTGGAATTCCGTCGAGTGCATCATCGTCCTGAACAGATTGAGGTCTTCTGAAAGAAGAGCCTGCTCGCAACAATCTGCATGGCTGTCTCAGCCGACACGATTTGAAACCAATTCGCTGGAAAATTCGGCGGCATCCGTTTCAAAAGTAAATCCTGCAGAAACGCTGGTAACGGATTTAAATCCGAACCTGCAAATTGATCATGATCGACAAACTTTCAACCTGCGCCCTTTCACAGGCATCGGATCACCACGAATCCTTGAACCCGAAATCGGCGGTAAGCTGACAATTGGAGGCGGTTTCGATAGTCTGTTGCTGCGATGTCGGACTGATCAGGTGAACCTGATCGTGAAGTCCGCTACGCTTGAATCAGATCATGAACATCCCACCTTTATTCCCACCGGAGAATTTCAATGTTGCAAAAGCCGCTGGTGTCGGCCCTCCAATGCCTGGCCGGTTTGGCCCTCACGACCGCCTGCCTTTCGACGGTTTCAGCTGCCCCGCCAGCTGGCTTTCGAAGTTTGTTCAACGGGGAAAACCTTGACGGCTGGTACGGTAAGGTAAGCTCTAACCCTGTCAAATTTGCAGAGCTGCCGGAGGAAGAACGAAAAGCGAAAATTGACGCATGGACAGCCGAAGCGAAAGAACACTGGACCGTAGAAAACGGAGAATTGGTGAATGACGGCAAGGGACCTTATCTGATCACCAATGACGAATTCACGGATTATGAATTGCTGATTGACTACAAGACGGTTGCAAAAGCCGACAGCGGCATTTACCTGAAAGGAACACCGCAGGTTCAGATCTGGGACTACACCGACGAATCCAAGTTTAACCTGGGTGCCAACAAGGGAAGCGGTGGCCTCTGGAACAACAGCGCTGGCGCTGCAGGTAAGGATCCCACCGAGCTGGCCGACAAGGCATTCGGAGAATGGAACAGCTTCCGTATTCGCCAACTCGGGGCTCGAACAACCGTCTGGCTGAATGGCAAGATGGTTGTTGATCACGCCACGATGGAAAACTACTGGGATCGAAAATCACCTCTCTACGCCAAAGGCCCCATTGAGCTGCAGACGCATGGTGGTGAAATTCGATGGCGAAATATTTACCTTCGCGAAATTCCGTCAGACGAAGCCAATGCGATGCTTGCCAAGGCTGGCAACGATGGATTCGATACGATCTTCAACGGCAAAGACCTGACAGGCTGGATGGGCCCTGTGGACGACTACGAAGTCGTTGACGGTGCTGTAAGGTGCAAGCCTGGAAAAGGCGGGAACCTGCTGACCAAAGAAGAATACAGCGACTTTGTAGTGCGGCTGGAGTTCAAGCTGCCGCCAAGTGGCAATAACGGGCTCGCTATCCGTTCGCCCGGCGAAGGAAATCCAGCATATGCGGCGATGTGCGAGTTGCAGGTTCTGGATAGCGAACACCCCAAGTACGCAAAACTCGATCCTCGCCAGTACCATGGATCTGCATACGGTATGGCGGCAGCAGCGCGCGGGTATCTTCGACCGACAGGCGAGTGGAACTTTCAGGAAGTCACGGTGAAAGGCAGCACGATTAAAGTCGAGCTGAATGGAAATGTGATCCTGAATACCGACCTCTCCACAATTACCGACTACATGGCCAACAGCGCGCATCCAGGCAAAGACAGGACGTCAGGTCACTTTGGATTTGCAGGTCACAATGACCCTGTTGAATTCAGGAACATTCAGATCAAATCGCTGAAGTAAAGACAGCGTCAATGTCATTTCAATGCCCGACCGAACACGAAGATTTCGTGTTCGGTCGGCAATGATTCACAATATTGCCGATGCAGCCGGTACCCGGGTCAGGCACCGGTCTGTTTGTGAGTCGATCGTGATTCTGTACCCACTGGATCGACACCAGTGTGCCGGATCTATGTCTGGTCCAGACGAAAATCATCACGATCCATTTGATGAGACGCAACTGGTCAATTCGCACAGCACCGGAAACGAATCGAAAGATCTGTCGTCATCGAGCGAGTTTCAGACGACCCGGTACAAAGCAATCCGACTCCTCGGATCAGGCGGGTTCGGGGTCGTCTATCCTGCAGAAGATCGATGGTCGCACCGACGTCTACAGTCTTGGCGTCGTGATGTCCGAGATGCTTTCCGGAAGAAAACCGTACCGTGCGGCAACACCGATCGAAATGCTGCGCGAAGTCATGGAACGTGAGCCGCGGCCACTGCGGCAGATCGATGAGACTCTGCTGCCCAACTCTGCCTGGTTTCTTGACAACTCCGATATCCCCGGACCGAACCGCTATGACAACGGCCTGCACCCGGTAGGGTAGCTGATGCCGAATCGCTTTGGTTCGTTTGATACTCCGGGCAACGCATTCGAATGGTGTGAAGATGAATTCACAGCTTATGGTCAGGCGATTCGAGAAGAACGCGACGCCGACGCGAGCGGTGAGATTCTCGACGATTCTCGACGAGTCCTTCGCGATGGCGGATTTGGTTACCGCGCCTGTTTCTGCCGATCGGCCGCCCGGGCAGATCTGCGTGCCGGTGATCTGGATCTGACCAACGGTTTTCGTGTTGTTCTGTCCCTGTGAATCTGTCCCTGTGAATTGGTTCGCTACGATTCGGTTTCCTGAATTTTGCTCCTGACTCTTGTACCTGTTGAGAATGCATCGATGAAGTATGGTCTTGTTTTCGTGCTGGTCTGCATGCGATGTCTGGCGATATCGGCATCGGAAAGACAACTTCCGAATGTTGTTTTTATTCTCGCCGATGACCTCGGATTTAACGACACGACGTTGTACAACGGAACGACTTTTTACGAAACGCCCCACATTCAGCGGCTTGCGGCCCGTGGTATGACATTCAACCGCGCGTACACGCCGAGTCCGCTTTGTTCGCCGACGAGAGCCGCCATTCTTTCGGGGCAAAGCCCGGCACGCACAGGCATCACAACACCCGCCTGCCATCTTCCACAAATCGTCCTGCAGAGTACCGTAGCGGAAAAAGCATCTGCCAGTAGTCCGGTCGTTATGCCCACAACCGTCACGCGTTTCAGCACCGACTACTATACGCTCGCAGAATCGCTTCGCGATGCGGGCTATGCAACCGGCCATTTCGGGAAATGGCATCTGGGAGCAGCTCCGTATTCGCCGCTGGAAAATGGATTCGACATCGACGTTCCTCACTGGCCAGGACCGGGGCCAGCAGGCAGCTACGTGGCTCCCTGGAAGTTTCCGGATTTCGATCCGGATACACCGGATCAGCACATCGAAGATCGAATGGCTGAAGAAGCGGTCGCGTTTATAGAGCATCACCGGGGTGAACCGTTCTTTCTGAACTACTGGATGTTCAGCGTGCACGCGCCGTTCGATGCGAAGCCATCATTGATCGACAAGTACCGAAAGCGGGTGGATCCCGGAAATCCGCAGCGAAGTCCAACGTATGCTGGTATGGTGGAAAGCATGGACGACGCCGTGGGTACGCTGCTTGATACTCTCGATCGTTTGAACCTGTCGGATAACACGATCATCGTGTTCACCTCCGACAATGGCGGAAACATGTACAACGAAATTGATGGTACAACGCCCACCAGCAACGCTCCATTGCGAGGCGGAAAAGGAAATGTCTTTGAAGGTGGTATCCATGTGCCGTGCGTTGTCTGCTGGCCCGGTCATGTCATGCCTGCATCCCGGAGCGATGCGCTGATTTGCAGTTATGATTTCTATCCGACTCTGCTGGACATGCTTTCGCTGAAGCCTCAGGCAGGGCAGGTATTTGATGGCCGGAGTTTCACCTCGGCGCTGCGTGGCGAAGAATTTGAGCGAGATGCAATCTTTACGTACTTCCCGCACGCGACCCGCGTTCCGGACTGGCTGGAACCTTCGGTCACGATCCATCATCAACACTGGAAACTGATCCGTATTTTCCACAGCACTCCCTCCGGAATGCATCGTTACAAACTGTTCGACCTGAATCAGGATCCGGGAGAAAAGAACGATGTGTCATCTCTTCATCCTGACGTAGTCGCCAGACTGGACACAAAGATCGAAGAATTTCTGCAGTCAACCGCCGCCGTCACACCGAAGCCAAACCCGGCGTTCGACCCTTCCAGATACGATCCTTCTGCAGAAGGTGTGAGCACGCCGAAGAACAACGCCGCAAAAAAACGGGTCACCTCATCATCGGGGTCACTGAGCGAAGGGGCCGCAGAATTAAAAGGCTGGAAGCCCAGGAACTGTTCTGCCCGACTTCAGGATGGAGCTCTGCTGGTGACATCAAAGAGCGAAGAAGCATTTCTCGGCATCCCGGCGAATCGATTTCAGGGGCCGGCGAAAGTATCGGTCCGCATCAGATGCGTCAACGAAGCCTCCGCGCCCCACTTGAAATCCAGAGTCCAGCAAATTCCATCCGGCAAGGCGAACGATCTGGCAAACGCTCGCGACGTGCCGTACAGCGTCTTACCTGGTGAATGGCAGGAAATCACGGTAGATCTTGATGCCGCTATTCCATTGGGGATCGTCCGCTTCTATTGCCCGGCAGCGAAGTCAAAGGTCTCCATCGACTGGATTAAGATCACTTCCTCCACCCGGACGGAACTCTGGGATTTCTGAACGACCGGATTTCCAGTTCACTGGATTTTCTGAATGCCCAATTGTTTCTTTTCTGACTGCCCGCCTGCCGTAAAGTTTCAGACTTGTCGTCACGCGGCATGGTGTCTTTTCATTCAGGACCTCTATTCCATGTCCATGCAGGACCCTAAATCGATGCTCCAACTTCTGATCAGTGACATTCAGCCCCGCTTTATTGCGGCTCTGCTCCTGGTTTGTTCAACCTCTGCAACGACCGCGGCTGTAATTCGGGATTCCGCGACGGGCCCGGAGGAGGCCGTGAAAGTCGACTGGGAAATCCCGGGCGCATCAGAGGTTTCGGTTCAGGGAAATCGGATCCTGATTCAAATCCACCAGATGCCACCCAAAAATGAATTGATGATTCCGCGTCTGGTGTGCGTGGTAAATCGCGTTTACTGGAAGGGACAGGAGCCCGATCCCGCTTCACCCATCACAATTGCCGATCAGCCAGGAAGGCCGGCCGATCCCAAAGCCATGATGGTGCAGCCAGAAATCATGGACTGGCGAATCCGGCTGTCGCAGCAACCGGATTCTTTTCCAGCGACTCTTGTCATCGAAACAGACGCGCCTCCGGTTGTCTTCGACCCGAATATCACTTCAAAACCAGACGACAAGGGCGCGATTTCTCTGCCCGCACGCAAGGCTTCTGTGCGAGGAGAGAAGCTTCGGTATGAACCACAGCCCTATAAGAACACGGTCGGATACTGGGCTGTCCTGACGGATTCGCCGTCATGGAATTTTTCCACAACTGTAGCCGGCAAGTACGAAGTGGAAATTCTGCAGGGTTGCGGCAAAGATCAGGGAGGAAGTACCGTTGAACTCCGTGCTGACGATCAAACGCTGACATTCACGGTTGAAGACACAGGGCATTTTCAGAATTTCATCTGGCGAAAACTTGGCAGGATTTCGCTGAAGACCTCAACGAATCATACGCTGCAACTGACAGCCGTGAAAAAGCCCGGTGTCGCGGTGATGGATGTTCGGGAAATCCGCCTGACCCCGGTCACAGATACTGCGGACAGCACGCCAGATCATGGAACCCATCCGGCTGGCCGCCCCAATATCCTGTTCTGCATCGCAGATGATGCATCGTGGCTGCACATGGGCGCTTATGGATGCAACTGGGTTCAAACTCCAGCCTTCGATCGAGTGGCTCGGGAAGGACTCCTTTTCACCCGCGCCTATACGCCAAATGCCAAATGCGCACCGTCGCGTGCATGCATCCTTACCGGAAGAAACCCCTGGCAACTGGAAGCCGCGTGCAATCACTGGCCCTACTTCCCGCCAGAATTCAGGACATGGGCCGAAGTGCTCGGGGAACATGGTTATCACGCTGGTATGACAGGCAAGGGATGGGCTCCGGGTGTCGCGAAGGACGAAAACGGAAAGCTGCGACAGCTCGCCGGAAAACCATGGCAGGCAAAGAAGAAGCAACCGCCTACCAAAGCTATCAGCAACAATGACTATGCGGCCAATTTCACGGAGTTTCTGAATGCGAATCCGGACGAAAAGCCCTGGTGCTTCTGGTACGGCAGCACCGAACCGCATCGCGGCTACGAATATGGAACAGGCGTATCCGTCGGGGGAAAATCACTGGCCGATATCGACGAAGTGCCGCCGTTCTGGCCCGATAACGAAGTCATCCGAAATGATATGCTGGACTATGCACTGGAAATCGAGCACTTTGATACTCACCTGAATCGTATGCTGTCTGAACTCGAAGAAAGAGGTATTCTGGAAAACACGATTGTTGTGGTCACCGCCGATAATGGCATGCCGTTTCCACGAATCAAAGGCCAGGAATACGAACTCAGTAATCATTTGCCTTTGGCCATCATGTGGAAAAATGGCATCCAAAAGCCCGGTCGAATCGTCGACGACCTTGTGAGCTTCATTGATTTCGCCCCGACATTCCTCGAAGCAGCTGAAGTTGAATGGCAGCCATCAGGGATGTCTCCTTCTCCGGGGCATTCTCTTGTTAGCAGTATCTTCACCGTTTCTCAGCAAAGTGAACAGGGGCCCCGGCTTCGTGATTTCCTGCTGATCGGAAAAGAACGCCATGATATCGGTCGACCCGAAGATCAGGGCTATCCAATCCGTGGCGTCGTGAAAGGCGACTACCTTTATATCCGAAACTTTGAAACGGACCGCTGGCCTGCCGGAAACCCCGAAACAGGCTATCTCAACTGTGACGGAAGTCCTACAAAGACTGAAATTCTGAACGCACGACGCTACGGTGCAGATACGGCCGGACGCTGGCAGTTGTCCTTTGGCAAACGCCCGTCTGAAGAGCTTTATCTTTTAACCCAGGATCGATACTGCCTGCGTAATCTGGCGGCAGTGCCGGCTTTCGACGACATCCGACAGAATCTGGCAGAAACGATGACGACGGCACTGAAGTCCGAGGGAGATCCCCGAATTCTCG
>JAGQQE010000002.1 GCA_020426345.1 Planctomycetaceae bacterium | reverse complement strand
CGACACCTCCCAATTCCTTCATGCGGGCTGCGAGCGCACTCTCATCACCGACGACGTTCGGGACGATACCAATCGGAAGTGTGGTCCAAAACATGATCAGAATCATCGCCCGCATTTCACATTCTCCCGATTATTGCTGGTTTCTTCGCAGTCGTCGCCCCGAAATTCCAGAGCTGGATCTTTTGACAGCCTGATTGGTCTGCTGGCCAATCTCTGATGCCGAATGGTAAGATCTGCGTGTGGAAATTTCAGTGACGGATTGTGATCATTCCTAACCGCGCCGATATGAAGGACATCCGGAGTACAGAAGCCCTTCAGGCCAAGGAATAGTGCGGGCCACCAGACTACGATCATGTCTGTCTCTGCCATCCATCAGTGTTACGGTACTCGAGAACTTGTTCGAGCCTTCGAAAACGTTCAACGGAAGAATCCAACTATGGGAAGTCTTCGTGGCTGCCACTGCTGCGGGCTGATTCATGAACTACCTGAATTACGGGCCAGCGAGCGAGCGTCCTGCACGCGCTGCGGAGCGAGGATCGCCATGCCCGGACTGCGTCGCGAATCTGCCAGCCGAACCGCCGCTGCGGCCCTGGGCGCTTTCATCCTGTTCTGGCCAGCCATACTCTGCCCAATCCTGGAAATCGAGAAACTGGGGATTCGTCAACAGTCGAGTATACTGGGCGGAATCGTCGATCTTCTGAAACACGGCAGCTGGCTGGTAGGAGGCGTGGTTCTGCTGTTTTCAATCATTTTCCCATTCACGAAGATTGTCCTTCTGCTCGAACTGAGTCTGCTCGAATTCCTCCATCGCAGGCACAAAGCGATAACGCTCCAGGTCATGGAACACCTCGGAAAATGGAGTATGATGGACGTGATGCTGCTGGCATTTCTGGTCATGCTGGTCAAACTCGGCAACCTCGTGCACTTTCAGTTCGGGCCAGCAGTCATCGCATTTGTCGCATGTGTCGCGATGAGCATGGTCGCGTCTATTACCTTTGATCCACATGCGATCTGGGAAGACAGCGATGCGGCGGTCTAACCTAACAGCCTGTCCCGGTTCTTCAACGGACAGCTAACCCTGGTGATCTGACCGAATGCGGAACGACGAAATACCTCTGGAATGACTTGCCGGAAGTTCAATGAGAGTCATCATACAGCCCAATTGATACGGTCCACTTGCGGTTCCGGACTCCTCCCTGGTCCGCTGGATTTCCACACTCCATCAAAGCCGAGAGACTCGAAGTCAATGTATCTGGTCAAGAAAATCGTTGTCGGGATCGAGATGCCACCGTCGCATCCATGGGATGCGGCCAACCTGGAAGCACCTTCACGTCTGGCCGTGCGACAGGCTTTCCAGCTCGCTGCTTCCGCCAAGCTGCCGGTCAGCCTGGTCACTGTTCTACCGGAACCAAACGCGGGCTGGTTTGGAAGTGCGGAGCAGGCACGACGAGATCATGAAGTCGCATTGACAGAGGCCAACAGCGTTTTGCAGGATCTGGCTGCACAGTATGCGACCGAATCAAATATTGTCGTTGAATGTGTTGTGGGCGTCGGCAAGCCATGGATGGAACTGCTTCGCGTGGCGGGGAACGCAGACGACACCATGATTATTTGTGGAAGCAGGCCCGTCGGAGCGGTGAGCCGAGCGTTGTTTGGCAGCACTGGACTCAAGTTACTGCGGTATGCGTGCGGCCCGGTTTGGCTGGTGAAAGCAGTGCCGGATGACGACGATCGACTCGATATCCTGGCGACAACGGATTTAACCGAAATTGGCGGAGACATTCTTGGTCTGTCAGTCGGATTGGCGAAGTGCATTCCGTCACGACTGAGCGTTCTGCACGTCGCGGAAGGGACAGTGGAACGTTACATGCGACGCACCGGCGTATCAGTTGAGCAGCTGGAAGAGATGCGTGCCCGGTCAATTGAGGAAGCGACGCACCGCGTTCATGATCAGCTTGCGCAAACAGACTTCCGAACTCTTGAAAACGGTGTTCAGGTCAAGGTGGCAAGCGGTCCAGCTGATGTTGGAATTCTCAACGCAATCCAGAACCTGAACATCAATGTTGTTGTCATGGCATCCCAGGCTCGTGGAGGTGTTTCGGGGATGGTCCTTGGAAATACCGCCGAGACGCTTCTTTCTGAGGTTTCCTGCTCGTTGATTGTCATCAAGCCTGATGACTTTAAATGCCCTCTGCAGTTCTGACGAATTGCCCCGGTGAACATGACAGACTTCCAGGAACTGAATGCCGCCATTCAAACCGCGATGCATTCTGATGTATTCTCGCTCCGAAAACTGCTGCGCGCGGTGGAGGCGAATCGAAAGTCCGGGAAGCCATTTGATCGATTGCTCAGCAAACTACAGGCACAGTTGTCGAAATCCATAACGCTGCGTGAGGAACGTGCTCGGGCCTTGCCGGCAATCACGTGGGACGAACAGCTTCCCGTCGTCGAACGTCGCGACGAAATCTCGGAAGCCATCCGGCAACATCAGGTTGTGGTGGTATGCGGCGAAACAGGGTCAGGCAAGTCCACGCAACTTCCCAAGATCGCATTGGCACTGGGACGCGGTATTGGCGGAGTGATCGGTCATACGCAGCCACGCCGCATTGCAGCACGATCAATTGCCGCTCGGCTCTCTCAGGAATTAAACTGCACGCTGGGTCAGCAGGTGGGATACCGAATCCGATTCGGGGATCAATCCGGGCCTCGTACTCTTATCCGACTGATGACCGACGGCATCATGCTGGCCGAAACGCAAACGGATCGTTTTCTCGATCAGTACGACACGATTATCGTCGACGAAGCCCACGAACGGTCATTGAATATCGATTTCCTTCTGGGTTACCTGAAACGACTGCTTCCACGGCGCCGCGACCTGCGACTGGTTATCACCTCAGCCACTATTGATGCCGAGCGCTTTGCTTCGCATTTTGAGACGGACGGCAATCCTGCCCCGGTGCTGATGGTGTCCGGGCGGACGTATCCCGTTGAGTTGCGGTACAGACCACTGGAAGTCGACGGTATGTCGCTGGCCGAAGCGTATCGCGAGGAACTCGGCGATTATGACAACGCTGATCCTGCCTCCCGCGTTCGCGTTCGGACAGGCCCTCCAAAAGCAACTCCCGCAACGGGCCGCTCAGGGCCCAATCGACGGGAGAGTGAAGACCGGGACTGGATCGATGGCGTCGTTGACGCGGTGGATGAGCTGGCCTCAATTGACAGTGGTCACATTCTGGTTTTCCTGCCAACAGAACGTGACATCCGCGAAGTTGACAAGAAGCTCAGCGGCCGCCGATACCCGGGGGATTCCGGCCATCAATTGACACAAATCGTCCCTTTGTTTGGCCGTCTTTCCAGTGCAGAACAGGATAAGGTTTTTCAGCCCTTCCAGCACCGGCGCATTGTACTGGCCACCAACGTCGCAGAATCCTCGCTGACCGTACCGGGCATTCGATACGTCATCGATACCGGAACGGCGCGTATGAGCCGCTATTCGGCACGATCGCGGATGCAGCGTCTGCCGGTAGAACCTGTGTCTCAGGCTTCAGCGAATCAGCGTTCCGGGCGTTGCGGACGTATCGGGCCCGGGGTCTGTATTCGTCTTTACAGCGAACAGGATTTTGCCGCCCGTGACCCATTCACGACACCCGAGATCCAGCGAACCAACCTCGCGTCCGTCATTCTGCGGACCATTTCTCTGCGTCTCGGTGCGATCGAAGAGTTTCCGTTTCTCGATCCGCCACGCACATCGACCGTTCGCGAGGGATATAGAACACTTGAAGAACTCGGCGCGATCGATTCGTCCGGTCAACTGACCGACACCGGACGCCGCATGTCGCGTCTGCCGGTGGATCCCCGTATCAGCCGAATTATTCTTGCTTCCATCGACGAACAGGCCTTTCCCGAAGTTCTTGCCATCGCTGCCGCACTGGAAATTCAGGACCCCCGCGAACGACCAATCGACAAACAACAGCAGGCCGACGAAGCGCACTCGCAGTTCAGGCATCGAGACTCAGACTTCATGACGCTGCTGAATCTGTGGGATACCTGGCACGAAAGAAAAAAGAGCCTTTCCAACAGCCAGCTTAGAAAATGGTGTCAACAAAACTTTCTGTCGTGGCTGCGAATGCGCGAATGGGTTGATGTGCATCGTCAGCTGAAAGATCTCCTCTCCGAAAGCGATGACAAGGACATTGCCAAAGCTGCACGACTTCATCCCCTGAAGGATCGACGCAACGACATGCCCTCGATTCATCGCTCACTGATGACCGGACTGCTGGCGAATATTGCATGGCAAACAGTGGAAGGCGACTACAGCGGAGCGGGCGGCAACAAACTCGTACTCTGGCCGGGGTCCGCCCTGGCGCCAAAGGGTGCGAAATGGATCGTCGCGGCCGAACTGGTCGAAACCAGCAAACGCTTCGCTCGAACCGTTGCCAGAATCCAGCCCGAATGGATTGAACCGCTGGCGGCACACCTTGTCAGTCGCGAGTACTCTCAGCCGCACTGGGACCCAAACGCCGGCAACGTGATGATTTTTGAAAAAGTCACACTCTGGGGCATGCCGATCGTGCCACGTCGCAAAGTACCGCTGGCCAGAATTGATGCAGCCAAAGCCAGAGAACTGTTCATCCAGCATGGGCTTGTCGAATTCGGGCTCCTCTTTGGAGATACAGAAGACGAAAGAGAATCCGAATGGGCCGAAGAAGAAGAGGCCCTCACAACTGGCAGTCGATCTCGCCTGACTCCCGGTCGTTCGTCGAATCCCGGTGGGAATCAACGAAAAGGATGGGGGCAGGATTTTCCATTCCTCAAACACAACAAAGACATTCTGAATCAGATTCAAGAGTTGCAGCATCGAACCCGTCGTCACGATTTGTTGCCAACGGATGAAATGCTGTTCGCCGTTTACAGCGAGCGGATACCGGAAGACGTGGCAGACCGGGACACACTGAAACGCTGGTATCGCCGCGCAGCCACTCGGGATCAGTCTCTGCTGAGATTTGACGTTCATCAGTTCATCCATGCTGACGAGCATCATGATCATGCGGAGCGTTTTCCTGAAACGGCACGATTCGGCGTGATGGAATTGCCTTTGACCTATCAGCTCGATCCCGGAAAAGATGCGGACGGTGTGACGGTCACCGTACCGGCCGAAGGGCTGGGGCAACTCATGGAATCTCGTTTGAGCTGGCTGGTACCCGGGTTGCTGGAGCAAAAAGTACTCGCATTGATTCGATCGTTACCAAAATCCCAGCGGCGTCACTTCGTTCCTGCTCCTGATACAGCAAAACTGGTCGTCGCCAATCTTGACTTTGGCAAAGGGGACTTACTGGCGGCAACCGCCGGACAGCTCAGCCAGATTTCCGGAGAACGCATCGAACCCAAATCATTCGATACGACAAATCTGCCGGATCACCTGAAGTTCCATATCCGCGTCGTTAATGACCAGGGGAAAATACTTGCCGAAGGTTGTGAGCTGTCATCACTTCGTGACACGTTTGTCGCCAAACACAAAGAAGCAGTCAGTAACTCCGGCCCGTCGCCTGAAGAGAAACAATGGCACCGAACCGGATTTACCGCCTGGGAATTCGCTGACGTTCCGACAACAATCGACATTGCTCGCGCCGGCATGAAACTGCATGCTTTCCCCGCCATTCGCGACGACATCACATCCGTCGCTTTAACGCTCTGTCAGGCACCGGAAGAATCGAACATCGTCCATCGATCGGGCCTGCGAAGGCTGATTATGCTGACGGAAAGGAAACGGATTAAATCTCAGATCGATAACCTGCCAAAGATCGGCCACGTTCGTATGATGGCCGCCACAATACGCGATTTCGACATCAATCATCAACTGATGCTGCTGCTGGTGGATCGAGCGTTCCTGTCAGACAAACAGTTGCCTCGCACACAAACGTCATTCAACCAGTGCGTTCAACTGGGTCGAAACCGCCTGGGAATCGTCGCGCAGGAATTCGCCCAGTTCTTCCCTGTTCTGTTTACACAACTGCATGAAACCAGACTGCTCCTGGACCGAACAAGTGGTCCCGGGTGGACCGATTTGCTGAATGACATGAAGTCACAACTGTCGGAACTGTTTCACCAGAACACACTCGGAGAAACCCCCTGGCCGTGGCTCATCCAGTTTCCGCGATATCTGACAACGATTCGCCAGAGAATCCAGCGACTGAATTCAGGTGGCCTTCGCACCGAGCAAAGCCTTCAACGCGAATTCTCCCCCTGGTCAGAACGGTACACAAATCTGAAGGCACAGCTTCAGCAAACGAATCGAACGAGTGCAATGCTCAATCACTATCGATGGATGCTGGAAGAATATCGCGTGTCGCTGTTCGCTCAGAAACTTGGAACAGCCATCCAGGTCTCCACACGCAAACTGGACGAACAGTGGGAACGTGTGATGGATTCGATTTGACCCTTCGGAATGGGCAGCCGAGTTTGTTTTGAAACAGAAGAACGAGTGGATCCATGAGCGAGAAAATTGCGATTCTTGGCGCGGGGTCGATGGGAACCGCCTGTGCCTGCATCCTCGCACGTGGCGGAAGCCATAACGTGCAGCTTTGGGCACGTAACGCGACGTTTGCACGACATATTCAGGAAACACGAGAAAACAGTCGACTGCTTCCCGGTGTTCGTCTTCCATCGTCAGTGAATGTAACATCCAATGCCGAAGAGGCACTTCAGGCGGCCGATTACATTGTGGTTTGCATCCCTACAAAGGGTCTGCGTTCGGCGCTGCAGTCGCTGGTGTCCTGCATTCCTGAGTCCAGTCTGATCGTGAGCGCCATCAAAGGCATCGAAAATGAAACGTTGATTCGGCCCAGTCAAATCGTTCAGGAGTTGCTCGGCGAACGCCCCGTCGTTGCATTTGGTGGTCCGTGTCACGCGGAAGAAGTGGCTCGCGGTAAACCAGCCAGTGTGGTTGCAGCCTGCGATGATCTGGCATCTGCCGAAAAAGTACAGATTCTGTTTTCGGATGACGCGCTGCGTGTGTATGCCAACAACGATTTGCTGGGTGTTGAACTGGCTGGTGCCCTGAAGAACGTAATGGCCATTGCCGCTGGAATCAGCGACGGTCTTTGTTACGGAGACAATGCACGTTCCGCGCTTTTGACCAGAGGACTGGCAGAAATGGTTCGTTTTGGAATGCGAATGGGTGCGCAGGCCGAGACGTTTTTCGGGCTCGCCGGAATTGGCGACCTCACAGCCACCTGTTGTAGTCAACATAGCCGAAATCGACGGGTCGGCGAACTGCTCGGCCAAGGTCAGAGCCTGACTGAGATCGAAGCGTCTATGCATGCGGTCGCAGAAGGTGTGGCCACAACACGCAGTATCGTCGATCTGGCTGTCCAAAGGAAAATCGATATGCCAATTGCGCGAGAAGTCTATGCTGTCCTCTTTCAGGGCAAAGCCCCTTCGGAGGCGACAGAGGAACTGATGCGACGCCCCCTAAGAACCGAATGATCCATTTTGATGCTCGAATTGGCCCCGATGCATACCTTTTTCAGGACATGTGAAATGACAACTGACAGCACAACTCAAACCGTCAAATTGCTGAACCGCCGAAATATACTGGCCATGGCAGGAGTCGCAGGCGTTCTTGGATCCCGGGCGATGTCCGGTTCCGCTTCACCACACACAATGGCCAATCTCTCCAGCGCTCGTCCGATGAGCGACGAGACGAAACCACATCAACGCACTCGATTTGCCGTTTCGACGTATTCGTTCTGGCAATTCCGCAACGATGACCTTCGAGACATCGAAAAATGTATCGATCTGGCCGCGGAATGGGGCTTCGATGGCGTCGAAATTCTTCATCGCCAGATGACGAACGAAAGCAACGGCTATCTGCAGCGTTTGAAGCAGCGTGCATTTGTGAATGGTTTAGATCTGTGCGGATTTTCCACCCATCAGGGTTGGTGCTCGCCGGATGCAGAAAAGCGAAAAACAAATACAGAACACACGATCAAATGTATTGAACTTTCATACGCACTTGGCATCCCAACGATGCGGGTCAATACAGGCACGTGGGGCACCAGCAAGAACTTTGATGCCTTGATGGCCAACCGCGGAATTGAACCACCGATCGAAGGTTACACCGATGAAGATGCTTTTAAATGGGTCATCGATGGATTGACCGAATGCCTGCCTGCTGCTGAGCGGTGTGGCGTGACGCTTGGACTCGAAAACCATTGGGGGCTCGGTCGAACACCAGAAGGTGTCATGCGCATTGTGAAAGCAATCAACTCACCCTGGCTGAAGACGACCCTGGATACCGGAAACTTTCTTGAAGACCCGTATGACAGACTCGAACTGATGGCGGATGAAGCCGTTCTTGTTCAGGCCAAGACTTACTTTGGCGGCGGTCTTTGGTATCAGCTGGATTTGGATTACCCACGCATCGCTGATCTGCTGAGGAGGCACCAATTCAAGGGATACGTGTCTCTGGAATTCGAAGGAAAAGAGTCACCTTTGACGGCCATCCCAAAGAGTCTTGAATTGTTGCATCAGTCCTTCAATTCCTGATGAGAATTGCTCGCACTGTTGTGCAACCTGCAGTTGGCGAGGCACACCACAATCACTTTCCCCCGGAACGGTGCCACAAAGCACCTCCGGTTTCTTTGCATTTTCCGTCCGAGCCGGCGCGCGTCCGGCTACCAATAAAGCCAGTCCGACAGGCTGATAGAGCAACAGCAGCAATCGTTATTCCGATGGCAACGTTCTGCGAGCCTGTTGTGTATCGATCAACAGTACGGGAATCACCAGAAGAATCTGCAGTACTCCCGAAACGAGCAGAATTTGATGGATGGTCATTGAGGCACTCAACTGACCAGCAAGATAACTACCAATGGTCGTTGAAAGATTCATCAAAGACATGTACGCCGTGAATTGTGTTGCAGCGACGCGAGGCCAGGAAATCGTCATGAACAATGAGAACAATGACACCGACAACATCGCCAGCAGGAATTCCTGCCCCAGGAGCAGCACGACCACAAACGAATGACGATCGATAAGTGTCTCCAGGAAGCCGAACGCGATCCAGAGAGTCCCGAGCAGGACAGAGACCGTGAAGATCAGCAAACGCGCCCCAAATCGGTCCGAGGCAAACCCGCCCATTGCTGCACCGCTTAACCCAAGCAACAGGGCCCACCCTCCAGTTACGCTGGTATATTGTTGCTGAGTCCACCCGCCATCTTTGATAAGAAAGTCGACCAGAACTGCGGTGAGAACACCGATGCCGATCTTCACGCCAATCGCTACCCCGGCGCCGAGAATTGTGGATCGGAGAGAAAATGCCCGAATCAGATTTCGAAGAACAGATTCAGAGGAGAGTGGCCTGAGGCCATCGTTCGTTTCCGGGGTGCCCGCCGCGGAAGCAGGAGATTGTTTCTGACTGGCAGAGCCTGATGTTGGCATGGGCTGGGTTGGCATTGGGTCGGTTTGCAGATGCAGAGTGGGCGTCTCCCCAAAGTCAATCCGATCAGGCGCATCCCGGTCCACTTCTCGTTGATCTGATGGATCGCCTTGACCGGTGCCGGATGAATGCGTGCCCATCAAACGCCCGCCCGCCAAACGGGTGCCTGCAGACTGGGGACGTTCACGAACGCACAGTGGCAACAGCATGATCACGAACAACAACA
This sequence comes from Planctomycetaceae bacterium, assembly GCA_020426345.1. Lineage (GTDB taxonomy): Bacteria > Planctomycetota > Planctomycetia > Planctomycetales > Planctomycetaceae > F1-80-MAGs062. The sequence continues at coordinate 51,473 of JAGQQE010000002.1, read as the reverse complement.
AAGCCTGAGTCAGCAAACCAGCCTGAATGCCGTAGTTCGCAACAACATAGCCAAGCCCAGCGCCTCCGATTGCTGTTCCGGCATAGCTGCTTCCGTACATCAATCCGTTCGCGATGCCGCGTTCCTTTTCCTGCAGCAGATCAACAGCCAGTGCGTCGACAGCCACGTCCTGCATGGACATAAAGACATTGGCAAGCAGTATCACAGCGGCTAGTGGTCCCGGGATCAATTCATAGAGTGTCCTCCAGACAGGCCCAGCATTCGCAGTACCCGCCCAAACCATGCCGGCAAGGTCGTCCACCGCCAACAGACTTGCAAGCACAAGAATCGCCATCCCCTGCGCAAAGATGATCCAGGGGCGACGACGTCCCAGAGACGGAATCGTAAACCGATCCATCAACGGTCCCCACAGAAACTTGAACGACCACGGCAACGATGCCACCGCCAGAATCTTTCCAAGTTGATCCGTGCTGATGCCATGTTCGGGCGTTGCAAGCCACGCCGCGAATGTGACGGTTACAAACCCCCACGGAATCCCCTGCGCTACGTAAAGCAGGCACAGGGTGAACATCCGCAGAGTCTTGTGTTCTGAAAGGTACACTTGTGTCTTCCTGTCTGGCGTGGATCGGCCGAAAAGTCTAACCCACGCGGCTCGATACAGCTAACGGCGAGCCTGGTTGCGGATCGCGTGATTGCAGAATTCAGAAGTTTGCGGGACCGATTCAGAAACCACAGACCGAAACATCGTCCGAAAGTTGCGTGTCGGCTGATCAGTTGCAGAATCAGGCATTCATTTCCAGTGCGTTCTGACTACAATCACTGACCTGCGGGCGGCGACGCCACCCAAACCAGACGATATGTCAGGCCAATTCGAAGGAGTTCTCAAGGTGCCCGTGAACTCAATGCCACGCAATGGTCATCATTTCCAACATGCATTCAGCAGCTGGCAACCGCTGGCGACTGACGGTCTGGTCCTGAAAAGCCGACGCAATATGCTGAAGGCGGGCCTTGCTGGAGTGGCGGGCCTTTCCGTTCCGGCTTTGCTTCGTGCCAAAGAACAAGCTCTCCGGGCTGGCCGGCCAACGAATAACAAGAGCGTCATCCTTTTGTGGATGACCGGCGGACCAAGTCACATCGACACCTGGGACATGAAACCAGACCGCCCCTTCGAAAATCGCGGGCCGTTCATGCCAATCGAAACTGCGATTCCAGGGGTGTCCATCTGCGAACACCTGCCAAAACAGGCCGCTATGATGGACAAGTTTTCGCTCATACGCTCTGTTGATTGCCGTGGCAGCAACCATGAGCCCAATATGGTGATGCAAACGGGAAATCGGGACGCTTCGCCGAGATCAAATCCGAAAGGGGACCGGTATCCGGCGATCGCATCCATTATCTCGAAATTCCGGGGGGCGAACGACCCCACAATGCCTCCGTACGTTTCGTTTCACAAGAGCCGCAGCCATCTGGCATGGGCCGGATGGCTCGGCAAGTCATTCGATCCTTTTGACGGAAATCGCGCGGCGGTCCTGCCCGCACTGGATCTCGTTGGAAAGCCGCTTGGGCGCGAAACGGGAGCCGACATCTTTCACATGCCGGGGGCATTGAGTCAGGATCGTCTCTCCAATCGGCGCACGCTGGTCCAGGATCTGGACCGCCTTCGACGCGGCCTTGATCAGAGCGGCGCGATGGATTCTCTGGACATCTATGGACAACAGGCATTCGAAATGGTTCTGGGTGGCAAGGCACAACAGGCATTCGATCTGTCGCGCGAGCCGGATGCGACCCGTCTCCGGTATGGTGATCATCTTTGGTGCAAACAGGCGCTCCTCGCAAGACGCCTTGTGGAAGCAGGGGTAGCATTCGTCACAATTGACCTGAGCTATCACACAGCGTCGGGCACCTGGGATACGCATGGTGACAATATTCCGCCCTACGGTGGAATCAGCAAAGGTTTAGGCCCGCTCCTTCCTCTGTTTGATCATCTGATCACAACACTCGTCGGGGACCTGGACGAACGAAATCTGCTCGACGACGTGCTGGTTCTGGCAATGGGCGAGTTCGGCAGGACGCCCGTCATGGGAACACAGGGAAGCACCGACGGTCGAAATCACTGGCCTGTTGTGATGTCAATGTGCATGGCTGGCGGCGGACTTCGGCATGGCCAGGTCATCGGCAGCAGTTCACAGGATGGCGGTGAAGTCAAAGATCGTCCGGTAACGCCCGGGGATCTGGCCGCTACAATCTACCGTCATATGGGCGTCCCGCTCGACTTAACCTACGAAGACGAACGGAACCGACCGCGATTTATCGTGGAAGAAAATGGAACCCCAATGCCCGAACTTTTCTAGCGAAATCAACCAGTCAATCAACTGCCAAACGGACAGAAACCTGCCTCCTGCGAATGACTCGGTCGCAGGCTTTTCATCTTCCGGAACAGCGACCCTTGTGTTCTTCCGGCGTGCCAACAAGAGCTTCCGTCGCTGGCGGGCGGGAACAAACTCAAATATGAATATGAACTGTGACGAAGGTCCCCCGGAGCGGCAACCCGCATCCTCTCTTCCGGATCATTCCCATTCCATACCCGCGGAAAGCCGCGACGTACCGGAATTCCCACAGACACACCAGGATGCCCTGAATACCGCGATCCATTCGCCATCGAATGGAATCCCATCCGACGTTGTGGAGGAAATGACACCTGCCATCAATCGTATCACTGCGGAAGAGTATCGACGTTACAAACGCAAACAGTTTCGCACGTCGCTGCTGCTGTTTCTGGCGACGTGCTTTTCAACGTTTCTTGTTGCCTCCGAGTTTCTTCCGTTGGTGTGGTCGCCAGGTTTCTTCTCATCCGATTTTCGTGAATACGCGAACGCAGAACTCCAAAGAAGCGCAGCACGAACCGGAACGCGTGCGATGTCTTTTCAGGAGGTCATGGGCAAAGCGATCCGGAACGGACTGGAGTATTCAGTTCCATTGATGCTGATCCTTCTCTGTCACGAATTGGGCCACTTCTTACAGGCAGTCCGATACCGGGTACCAGCCTCACTGCCGTACTTTATTCCTTTGCCGCTGCCGCCACTGGGCACCATGGGCGCCGTCATCCTGCAGGGCAGGGGAGTTGCCAACCGAAAGCAAATGTTCGACATCGCAGTTTCGGGGCCACTTGCCGGCCTTCTGATCACTTTGCCCGTCTTGTTTTATGGCATACGAACCTCTGAATTCCGCCCGGCATTTGCGATTCAATCCGGCCTGGAGTTTGGAGAACCCATGCTGCTGACGTGGCTGATCGAATGGTTACACCATCCAGCTGGCGAGAACCAAGTCTTTATTCTAAATGGCTACGGTTTCGCTGGCTGGGTAGGAGTTTTCATTACATCCATGAATCTGCTTCCCATCGGGCAGTTGGATGGTGGCCATATTCTGTACACGCTGATCGGCCGAAAGGCGCACTATGTGGCCTATGGCGTCCTGTTGACCGGCGTCGCATTCATGCTCTACACGCGCACCGTCTCTTACATGTTGCTGATCATTCTGCTGATGCTCACCGGGACACGACATCCCCCCACTTCTGACGACAGCATGCCGATTGGGTGGAAACGGCATGCCATTGGCTGGATGACGATGAGCTTTCTCTTAATAGGATTTACACCAAATCCAATTATCATTGAAGACGCACCAAAGCCTTCCGCTCCTGCACAACAAACGTCTCAGGAGCAAATTGCACTTCGTTTTCCGTCATCCGACGGCTCCATGTCCTCCGACTCGAATATCTGAGTTTCCATGTCACACCCAACTCTGGCAAAACAGTTTGTAGCAAACCATGATCGGGCGAAATGGCACGACAAGGCTTTGTGGTTTGTACGTGAAAAGCGAGACCGAATGGCTGGCAGCGTTCCCGAATGGGAGATGCTGCGCGAGACTGCGTCTGCCATCAAGATGCACACCATGTCCCGGCTGCCAGACTATCTTGAGCAGTTCGAAAAGAATGCCGAAGCTCTTGGTGTCCACGTGCACTGGGCAGAGAATGGCGAACAACACAATCAGATTGTGGAGGAGATCCTGAAAAAACACGGCGCAAGAAAAGTCGTGAAGAGCAAGTCCATGCTCACTGAAGAATGCCATCTGAATCCGTATCTTGAAGAACGAGGCTATGAAGTTGTTGATACGGACCTGGGTGAGCGTATCGTCCAGCTTCGAAAAGAAACTCCCAGCCATATTGTCCTGCCTGCCATCCATATCAGAAAAGAAGAGGTCGGGGAGTGTTTTCATGAACATCTGGGCACAGAGAAGGGTGCATCGGATCCAGCCTATCTGACAGAAGCGGCACGCCAGCACCTGCGAGAACGCTTTTGCAATGCTGACGCGGGCATCACGGGGGTCAACTTTGCGATTGCAGAAACTGGCGGATTTGTGGTCTGTACAAATGAAGGGAATGCAGATCTGGGAGTATCTCTTCCTAAGCTGCACATCGCCTGCATGGGAATTGAAAAGTTGATTCCCCGTCTCAGCGACCTGGCGGTCTTTCTCCGGTTACTCGCGCGTTCTGCCACAGGTCAGCCGATCACCACGTATTCGTCTCATTTTCACGGCCCCCAGGAAGGAAGCGAAATGCACATTGTCCTCGTCGACAATGGCCGCAGCGAAATCCTGAAGTCGGGTGAATTCCGGAAAAGCCTGAACTGCATTCGTTGTGGCGCGTGCATGAATACCTGCCCCGTATACCGACGCAGTGGAGGTCACAGTTACGAAGCAACAGTCCCCGGGCCGATTGGATCGATCCTTTCGCCACTGAAGGATGCAGCCAGCCATAGCTCCCTGCCTTTCGCCTGCAGTCTGTGCGGTTCGTGCACAGATGTTTGCCCCGTAAAGATCGACCTTCACCATCAACTGTTTGCATTAAGAAGCGAGCTGGATCGCAAGCACCTGGTGCCGATATCCAAGAAACTGCCGATGAAAATCGCCTCCGTTGTTCTGTCGCGTGCCTGGCTTTTCAATATCACCGGAAGGATAGCCAGAACTGCGTTAAGGCTGAGTCCGCGATTTGCTGTTTACAATGGACTGAACGGCTGGGGAAAACAACGAGAGTTGCCAGAGGCACCGGCAAAGTCATTCCGCCAACTCTACGCAAACCGCAAACGAACGACGCCACAATCCAACCGCAACTCCACTCAGGGAAGTGAATCATGAGCACCGCCCGAGAAGCCATTTTCAAACGTCTTCGAACAGCGCTGCCCCAGTCTTCACCCCTGCCAGAACTTCCAGCGGAGGGTCCCTGGCAAACGTTCGATGATCGTTACTCCCGCTTCAGTGAAGTCCTCGAGTTCGTTGGTGGCACGGCCGTTCGGGTTGCTACGGTAGCCGAAGCCAATACGCATCTGCTGGCTCACCCCAAATGGAACGAGTCCACCGTTCGTTGTTCGGTAGTAGAAGGCCTCGGCGATTCAACATTCGACCTGAACGCTGTTGAAGACCCACACTTGCTGGAGAATGTGGGATTTGCCGTGCTCAAAGGACACTTCGGAGTTTCAGAAAACGGTGCAGTCTGGGTGACAGACAACACCGTAAAGCATCGTGTCCTCTATTTCATCCCTCAATACATCGCAATTGCAATTCCGTCAGTCAGCCTCGTGAACAACATGCACGAAGCCTACACGAAGATTTCAGCAAAGGATCATGCTTTCGCCGGATTCATTTCCGGACCGTCCAAAACGGCCGACATCGAACAATCACTCGTCATCGGCGCTCATGGTGCAAGAGCACTGACTGTGTACCTGATTGATGAATGGCCGGCAGAAAAGTAAGTTCGACGCGATAAGCCAATCACCTCAGGGCCACCGCAGTGACGGCGATTTAGCTGGAGAGGTTTTCCATCAGCTGGATACTTGCAGGCCCGACAAGGACCACAAAGATCCCCGGAAAGATGAAAAGGACCAGAGGGAAAATCATTTTCACCGCTGTCTGTTGCGCTTTTTCTTCGGCCATTTGACGGCGTTTCACACGCATCGTGTCGGACTGAACGCGAAGTGCCTGCGAAATTGACGAACCAAAACGGTCAGCCTGAATGAGAATCGCAGCAAGCGCACGGACGTCGTCGACTCCCGTTCGCACGCCAAGATCGTGCAGCACTTCTCGACGCGGTTTTCCCATCTGCATCTGCATGTTGCAGGTCGAAAGTTCCCCGCAGACCTCGGGAGCACCATCCTCCAGTTCTTCTGCGACCTTTCGCATGCCGGCATCAAGTCCAAGACCCGCTTCCACACAAACCACCAGAAGGTCCAGTGCATCGGGAAGCTGAAGAAAGATCTTGGCCTGACGAGAAGACTTCAGAAGCGTCAGACACAGTTCCGGAACATAGAATCCCAATCCGCCGCCAATCACCAGTGACATCCAGGAATTCGAACCCGGGGTGGCAGTCAGGAATCCGTAGCCGCCACCGAACAGTACGCCGGTCACCAGACCAAGAAACTTAATGGCCAGAAAGTTGCGAGGGGCATTGGGGCTGCTGAAACCAGCATTTCCAAGTCGCACCTTCAGAGCACTTTGTTCTGTTTCTGTCTTTGGCTGCAGCGCCTTCGATAGTGCCGGAGCGGCACGTTCAATCATGCTGCTCATCGCGCCTGGCTGTTGTTGCTGCTGCGTACCTTCGCGTCTGGCCCGTGAGAACGGATCACGGATATCTTCCAGCCGTTCTGAGGCACGGGATTTTTGCCTGGAAAACATCGAAGCAACGCCCCAGACACCAAGGAAAATGGCAACGAAGGCAGCAATCGGAATCAGACTTGCAAAATCCATGGCACTGACTTTTCAAAAAACGGCGGACTCTGAGTTCTCAATCAATCAACATAAATTTTGACGTCAAATCAGACTTTGATATCGACGATCTTCTTAATTGCGATGGCACCAAGCACTTGCATGAAGATCGCCGCATACATCATTTTCTGCCCAGTCGGATGCTCGAACAGCACCATCACGTAGTCAGGATTGATGTAATACACTGCGAAGAACAGAGCGACTGGCAGACCCATCAGTACCACACCGCTGATTCGACCTTCGCCGGTCAGTGCTTTCACCTGCCCAAGCAACTTGAAGCGTTCGCGAACCAGGAAACTGATCTTGTTCAGAATCTCGGCGAGGTCGCCCCCAGCCGTACGCTGAATGGCAACCGCAGTTACGAAGAATTTGAGGTCCAGGTTTGGCACCCGCAGAAGCATGTTTCGAAGTGCCTGTTCCAGCGGAATCCCAAGATTCTGCTCGTCATACACAGTGCGAAATTCCGTCGAAATCGGTGCTGGCATTTCAGAGGCAACAACATTCAGGCCCGAAGCAAGACTGTGTCCGGAACGCAGAGCGCGTCCCATGAGCTCGAGGGCATCCGGGAGCTGTTTTTCAAAACGCCGGAATCGACTGCGGCGACGCAGCAGCAGCCAGAGCCAGGGGGTGCAGAACCCACCAACAGCACCCAGAGGAATCATCGGAGCAGGGGCTCTTGCGATCATCGTGAACATGGCCCCCAGCGCTGCGGCTCCTGCACACGCGCCAAGGAAGTGTTCAAACTTCAGTGGACAATCTGCCTGGCGAAAGAACATCGGCAGAGACGCAAATCTTTTCACAATCGCGTTGACAAGACCGTTAGCCCCGTCCAGGCCATCGCGAATCAATGAGTCTGCAATCTCTTTGCGACTCGGTTCGGCCGCACCGGTAAACGCAGCCAAACGCGCCTCGAGGTTCGAATCCCCTCCGGCAGTAAGGATCTGGCCGAGACCGAAAACGAGCGCAAGCACGCCGATAAAGGCAGCTCCCATGTAGATCAGTGTTGGATCCATAGTGGTCCCCAGTTTTTTCGATTCCGTCGAAGAGCCAGTTGCAACGTAAAACAATTCATCAACAGAGAGAGATCATTAGCCGAACGATTCCTGACTAAGGCGTTCGCATTGTCCGTTGGGCAAACAACCCTGATGGCAGACGAACACCGGCTGATTCGAGCTGTTCGATGCACTTCGGACGAACACCCGTCGATTCGAAATGCCCGAACGCTTTGCCGTTTTCGCCAATACCGTCCTGTATGAACTTAAAGATGTCCTGCATAACAATCGTTTCACCTTCCATGCCCACAACCTCTGTAATATAGGTCACTTTACGCGGCCCGCCCTGAAGGCGATTCGCCTGAATGATCAGGTGAACGGCAGAGGAAATTTGTTTTCGAATGGCCGAAAGCGGTAATTCAATACCGCTCATGTTAATCAGCGTTTCAATACGAGAGATTGCATCACGTGGATTGTTGGCGTGCACTGTTGTCAAAGAACCATCGTGACCAGTATTCATCGCCTGAAGCATGTCCAGCGTTTCACCACCTCGACACTCGCCGATGATGATCCGGTCCGGTCGCATACGAAGGGCGTTCTTGACAAGGTCGGTGGCGGTCACTCGCCCTTTGCCTTCAATATTTGGAGGACGAGTCTCCAGTCGCAGCACGTGTTCCTGCTGCAATTGAAGCTCCGCCGCGTCTTCGATGGTGATGATTCGATTCTCGTTCGATATGAAGCTTGAAAGCGTATTCAGCAGCGTGGTTTTACCAGAACCAGTACCTCCGCTGATGATCATATTCAGACGAGCCTTCATCCCGCCTTCAAGGAACATGACCATCTCGGGCGTGAACGCACCAAACTTCAGCAGGTCTTCCAGTGTCAGCGGATTCGACCCGAAGCGACGAATCGTCAGCGAAGGACCGTCAAGTGCCAGAGGCGGGATGATTGCATTCAAACGCGAACCGTCCGGCAATCGCGCGTCCACCATCGGAGAGGTTTCGTCGACGCGGCGACCGACCTTGGAGACGATGCGGTCCAGGATCTGCAACAGGTGATCGTTGTCGCGGAACGTAACATCAGACTTCTGAATTCGTCCTCCTTTTTCGATGAAGACGTGCTTTGGGCCGTTGATCATGATGTCCGCAACGCCCTCTTCCTTCAGGAGCAGTTCCAGCGGACCGAAGCCAAACGCCTCATCAAGAACCTCTTCCACCAATCGTTCACGCTCGGAACGATTCAGCATCGGATTCTCGGTATCGCAAAGGTGCTCGACTACGACGCGAATCTCACGTCGCAGGCTATCACCTTCCAGTTCCGACAGACGGGTCAGATCCAGCTTTTCAACCAGCTTGCCGTGAATGTGCGACTTTAATGTTTCGAAATCGTTCGTGCTTGACCGAGACGTCTTAACAGGGGCAATCATTTCGATGGAACTCCGTGTGCGGTAACCAGTTTCTACTTTCCCCGGCAGTCTCCGCGTTCTTCCTGAACGTTCGGACAGACCACGCCAATAATGGCGATACTGGAGAATAGGTCACGGATTCCGGCATGACGGCATGAACGTTCCGATTTGTTGCCGTAGCTCCACAGTTGAACCCTGAATTATGCACCAATTGGATTCGGTTGGATGGAATGTATTGATTCTTATTGACTGCGCACGAAAAAACCCGTCCCCGGAATTGCCCGGGGACGGGTCTCAAGTCATATGAACAGAAACAGGCAGAATTGCCAGCCTCCCGCCTGGCAGCCTGTTGAAAAACGGGACCAGCTCGAGCAGAAGACCTTAAAACACTGCGGTTTACGGCCGTGCAGCGTGCCTGCCCCGATTCTTCAAGGGACAGCTAGCGAGCTTCCTCTTCCTGTCCGAGACGGATAATCATTCCGCCACCACTGCCACCACCACGCGAAGGGTTGAGAATGTAATCGGCATCCAGAGCCTTCTCAATCCTTGACTTCGCCTGAGACAGGTGAGCCGTTGTGTATGGATCGTGACGATCAGCCGCAGCGGCCTGGGCCGATTCAATCTTTTTGAGAATCTGTCGCAACTGTTCTGACGCGAGCATGGAAATCGCGCGCTCGGCAGAATCGGCAGCGTTGGCGGGCATATTCAGATCGATCAGTCGCTGCATGTGCTCGCGTTGAAGATTCAATCGCAGGCTTGAAATGAAAGGCTTGCGGGCGGTGTATTCTCCCTCAGCCTTGGCATCCAGCTCGCTCCAGATTTCATTGGTCAGTGTCTGAAGCAGTTCCGGCAGCGTCAGGCTGTCCTGATCAGCAGGAATACGAAACTCGTTGTCGTAAACACGCTCCAGCGTCGTAGGATTCATGATTCCAGTCAGCATGGAAGCCTGAATCCCCATGATCCGATCGTGAATTGGCCACGTAGAATCATTGAAGGCAGAACGTGGGTTATCCAGCCACTTATCAAGTCCCATGGCTGTCACGAGTTCAGACGACAAACCAAACGCTTCATCCTTGAATGCATTGTTGATCACGAAGCGAAGGGCGGTCCGCTGCTGCTCAGCCGGTACGACGTTAATTGGCATTCGGCCGTTGGGATCGCCTTTCTTATCGCGGTTGACGAAGGCACCACCCAGCCAGTTGGACATCATCGAAAGTGATTTTGTCTGCAGGCTCAGTGTCAGTTCGTAGCCGTATCGAACACGGTCCCAGCTATCCCCGTCTTTGATGAACGAGCTAAGCAGTTTTTCGCGGTGATGCTTTGCAAGCCTCATTTGATTTTCGGCGTAGTCCACAGGATCCTTGCTGAAGTCATAACGGCGAGCCAGTGGGTCCGGTCCTGAAGTATCTTCATCTGTGGCGTAAACCAGCTCGGGCTCCGCGACGCGAGCAAGTACCGGCTTCGTGTCACCGAATGTGTAACCGTACTCGATGGCCCACATGTCATAGGGACCAATGCCCGTCATACAGTAGTCGCCCTGGATCTCGCCGGCACCCAGATTGATGTTCGTGCCGATGTAGTCCATCACCGAACCTGCCAGCGGCTTCTTCCCTTTCACTTTTTCACTGTTGATTTCGGCGAGTGTGTAGACGCTGGAGGCTTTGAAGTTGTGTCGAAGACCGAGAGTGTGACCAACTTCATGTGCGACGAGATGCGCAATCAGAGGACCAACGAAAGATTCAGGCATGCCGTCGAGCATCTGCTCTTTCGGCTCATCTTTTTTCTTGTCCTCTTCCTTCTTCTCTTCTTTCTCTTCGTCAGCCTTCTCCCCCTTGTCGTCAGCATCCATCAAGGCCAGAGTCATCTGCATCAGGGCCAGGTCGAAACCCATTCCATCGGCCGCCATACACATGCCATTGACCTGAGATTGACGTCCCATCAATCCATCAAATTCATTGCGACCAATCATGCGAGGATCACCGGACGCCAGTGGATGCCCAACAAACGGCATCGCGGACTGACGAGCAATTTCCTGCTGAATAGACTGCCGTTCAGAAGGGGGCGCCAGTCGAATACGAGGATCCCAGGTGGGATGTTCCGCAAGCCAGGCCAGCGTGTCCGGGCCAAACCCTTCCATGGCAACTTTAGGCAGCGATTCCGTGAATTCCTTTTGATAGTGACGAATCCAGCCATCCGTCAGAATGATATCCGCATCCAGAATCTGTCCGGTCAGAGGATGGACTCGGCTTGGGCCGATGGCTGTTCCAATGTCATTGTTTAACCAGCGGACAAAGTTGAAGTTCACGTCCTCAGGATCTTTGTCCATGTGAGCTTTGGACGTGGCATCCTGGTAGTACACTTCGATCGCGTCAGAAATCCCGACGTTTTCAAAGGCCTTGTTCCACGAAATAATGCCTTCCCGAACCCAGCGACGATAACGTACCGGAGTCGTGTGCTCGATGAAGAAAACGATGGGTTCCTTCGGCGGACTGATCTTCAACTTGGGATCAGCCTTCTCAAGGTGCCAGCGATTGATGTAACGGATCGAAGTTTCGCGGTCGTTGTATTTGGCGAGGTCTGTGTAATTCGTCGTGAAGTACCCCACACGGGTGTCAGCTTCGCGAGGCTTGTAGCCCGTGCTGTCAGGAATGTCACTAATTGAGTAGTGCGCGGTCTTCAGCAACCCACCATTTGTCGGAATCTCGAACGCGATTTCAACATTGTTCTCAAACGCCTTGGCCGTCGCAATTTTGAACATGTTGTTCCGAACCATCGTGGGATTCGGACTGACATCAAATCCGAAAAACTGATTGGCCCGACCAACAAGCATCGCATCCATATCAATGACAGGTCCGCCACCCGGCCCAATGGTCACGATAGGGACCTCGAGCAGTACTCGATCCGTGAACAGACGCTTCACTGAGGACTCAGCCTCTTTGTCTCCATTTGCCCGGATGCTGATATTGGGTTCAATCAGCGCAAGATGCTTGTCATATCGACGCCAGTAGACGTAGTACTCTCCGGCCTGCAGGCCGGCATAGGTTTCGCCACTGGCAACCGTTAATGCAATGAAATACTTCTTGGACGCAAATGTCCGCGGCAATTCCGCGAGCATCTGATTGTCTTTGGCCCGAGTCCAAAGCGTATACATCGGGGTGATGTTCGCCTTGGTGACCACCTTCTCATACCCCTCCAGGACCTTTGCGTGTGGCGGGAACTCCGGAGGCGAACCTCCTTCCTGAGCAATAGTGCTGACGGACATCGCACACAGCGCTGCCGACAGAAATGTGGCCGGTTTCAGCCAGCAAAACAGCTTGCAAACCATTTTTGCCCTCTTCTCGAAGTGCGTAGAAACGAATAGTTCAGGGGCCATCGTTCCGCGTTTGCCAATGTCAGATGTCGATCTCACTGCAAAACGACGACGATCGCACAGGACGCAGGCTGCCCCGGGCTCTCAGAGCCTCCAGTCCAGCAATTCTACCTGTTTTCTAATGACGCGGAAGCTTCGCTCACCTGGTTTCGGCTCGATTCGCCAGGCTGCGGACATCCGCAATGCATGACAACCACAGCAGTAAAACCTACCGATCCTTTCCAAATTCCTGTAACCGCAGTTTGCGATACGACCGGAAACGGTATTTGGCAAAAAAACCGCAAGAGCAAGTTCAACACCGGCCTGTATTCAAAATGCACAGGACAACAGCAGCACGAAGATGTTGGCTGGAAGACTCTATTCCCCAGACTTTACCACAACCGCCGAAACTGCATTCACACCGCACAATACCCGAACTCCGGTACCAGCGCAAGAGTCCCTGGTGCGCAGCATGGCCAAAGCTTCCACCGTTGTTGGAGAGCTTTGTTGCCACGAACTAATCTTCCCAAGTGCCTCACCGTCAACCGACTGGACAGAGGCACCCGTCCAGTCGAATTGGCTGATGTCACCCGAATCCAGAGTGAGCCGACGAATGCATTTGTTGACGTGGCCCATTGCATCAATTCGCGCAATCGGCTCCTGACCGAGATAGCAACCTTTTGAGTAGCTGATCGACCTCTTGTTGCGATCGGCTTCCGGAGCCATCGTATCGCTCAACAAATCGATACCGAATACTGGCAGTCGATCCCTGATTCGCAGCAGGTCGAACCGGGGGTACCCCGCGAGCATTATTCCTGATGCCATCCAATCCTGGAGAACGGAGACCACATCCTCCTCAGGCAAACTGAAAATCACGGCTTCCCCTTCACTCAGGGAGGGTTTCAGCCAGCGAATTGAACCATGAAGGCCATTGATTACAGATTGACCACAGGAGTTTGCCAAAGCGTTTGCCGCCTCCGTGTTTTGTGACGCCACCAGCGCATCCTGAATGCGGGTTCCACAGATCGCAAAGCCAGCCACCGGCGTGGAAAGAGTTTCTACGGCCACATCATCCATAATGATGTATTTGTTCTGATGTTCGCACAAGGCCCCTGCATCCGGATTGAGCATCCAGATTTCGTGTTCCGCCTCGCCAGCAAGTATCCAGCCGTGGGCCAGCACTCGCGCTTTCGCATCCGTAAAAAAAGCCTCGCACGATTGTCCAGGGGAAAGTGCCTTCACATTGTTGGTACAGAAATTATGCAGGAATCGCGCACGGTCGCTCCCGGTTGCACGGAGCCGAGTAAACAGCGGCAACGGAACCACAACGGCGTCTGACCCTGCCTGGTTTTGCGAACCGGCCATATCCTCGGCCTTTTCACCAGCGTTGCCACCAAAGTGATGGAATGCCGTTTCTCCGAGGACAAGTGGCCCCTCAACACCACCTTGTTCAACCAACCACTTTTTTACGGTTTCGGACGTTTTCATTCGTTTTCTTTTTTCGCAGGCGCAAGGTATTCAAGGCGGCGTTTGACGGCATCAAACCGGGCATATCCATCGGGAATGATAGATGGCTCTACCGTCACTGGCCACTGGCTCATCGCTGCGAAGGGATGATTCGGGAAGCCCCAGGTACCAACATCGTGCAACAACGCGGCACTATTCAGAATCAATCCGGCCTCAATATCGGACGTGGACCCGGAAATGGCTGCACTCAGAAATTCCCTGGGATCCGCCAGACCACTCAGACCAAGAAATTCGGCGGCCCGACAGCGGACAAGGACAGACGCGTCGTTTCGGGCAATCGTCAGCATATCGTCTTTCAGGCTGCGGACATGATTCCAGCCAAACTGCGAACCAATGGCGGTTGTACTGATGACGCCCCAGTAACGTTCCAGCCAATCTTCCGATGCGCGCGCGGCGGCGAGTCGATGCAGTACTGAAGACACCTCAACGGCCTGTCCGGATTTGATGGCGTCCCCAACATGAAGCGGCGCATCAGCGATATCGGCAAGTCGGGAGATCTTCGCCTGATTCGCCTGTCCAAATTCCACAGGATGTTGGAACGCTTCTCTGGCGAGTTCACTTTCAGGTACAAAACTGAGATCAGGTAACGTGCGAACAATTTCACCCAATCGTGTTCGCAGCATCAATAACTGCGATTTGAAGTTCGGGTCATTTGCCAGATCACTCGTCTCGTGGGGATCCGCGTTCAGATCAAATAACTGTTCTGCCGGGCGCGGAGAGAAAAACTGCTGCTGAACAGCATTCAGTTTTCCGTCCTTTGACAATTGACGCCATTCACGAAATGCAGCATTCAGATAACGATAGTTGTTGTGCAGGCTGTCGATATTGAACGGCTGATAGTTTCGGATGTATTTGAATCTACCTTTCCGCAGAGTCCTCACGAAATCATATTTCTCATCGAAGCGATCCGCATATCCGAACGCTTCATCGCGTTCATCAACATCTTCGGATCTGACGTTCCTGCCCAGAAATGGCCGACCGTCGATTCCCTCTGGCAATTCAATATCAGCGAGACTTAACACAGTGGCGCCGAAATCGATGAAGCTCACAAAGCCATCGACGCGTGATGGCAGGTCGCGATCAACTAAATGCTTCCATCGTTCAGGCACACGAATCACAAGTGGCACATGCAGCCCACTCTCATAGGCATATCCTTTCCCTCGTGGAAGCACGCCCCCATGATCTCCGAAGTAGAAGATAAAGGTATCTTCGAGCAAACCATCGCTTTTCAGGCGATCCACCACGTTTCCAATTTGCTGGTCGACCTGCTGGATCCGGTCCAGATACCGAGCATACGTGTATCGAAACAACGGGGTGTCAGGGTGATACGGAGCGAGCGTGACACTGGCGGCAGAATGAACCGTGGGCCTGTCATCCACATCGGCATCCGGGAAATGCAAACTACTTTCGTGCGTGGTCGCGAAACTCTGCATGTAGAAAAAAGGTTGTCCTGCGGATCGCCCACCCCACGTTGCCTTCCTGGACGAATCGTCCCAGACTCCGGATCCTTCAGTGGCATTGTAATCCTTCTTGTTGTTGTTCGCCGTGTAATATCCTGCCTGACGCAAGAGTGCAGGAAACATTTGCACACCATCCGGCATTGGCACCGATACTGCTTTTCGGTGAAACTGGGTCCCAATTCGTGGACCAAGGCAGGACGTGATCAGAGTCGTCCGAGCAACGCTGCATACGGGTGCGTTTGAGAATGCGTGATTGAATGTCAATCCGTGATTGGCCAGCTCTGAAATCCTGGGCGTCGCTGCACCTGAGGGATCATAGATCTTCAACCAGTGTTTCGAGTTATCTTCGGAAATCAGCCACACAATGTTCGGTTTGTCTGCGGCTGTCGGTTCTGGATTTTGTCCGCAGCCGGGCGCTGCAAGGGTTGTTGTCGTCGCAAAAATCATGCATGCAACCAATGCGGTCCCGGACACAACTCCGCGAATTCCTCGTAACGCCATGCCGTACCTTTGCCAAAACTGACCCATCGTCTTAACTTTCCACTCGCATGCTTCAGAGAGCATCTCACGTCGATCAATCATTCATTACGCCTGCACATTAGTAGCCGAAGTATGAGATCTCATCCCCATCGTGGCAAATCGTCGAAACAATCACCCAGGCTGGAAGGACAACCTTCACATCAATGGTACAGTCGCGACGAATCAGACCGAAAGGGTCCCTGGGAGTTTACTCTTTGCGGTGAGCTCAGCGATAAACAGGGCGAACTCATCAATAGCCTGACAGATGTCCCGCGGGGAAGTCGCGGGATCCTGTACTTCGATTCCTGTGGAGGCAGCGTTTACGCGGGGCTCGCCGTTGCAACGCTCATTCGTCTTCGGCGCCTTCAGGTGACCGGTGTCGTCATCGGAGAATGCTCATCGGCAGCCCTTCTCAGTTTTTCGGCCTGCAAACGCCGCTTTGTAACGCACCAAAGTACTTTGCTTTTTCATCCAATGCGCTGGCAGTCAGAAGAAGACGTCAAGCTGGAAGAGGCGACAGAGTGGGCACGGCACTTCAAATTGCTGGAAAACAGCCTGGACGACGTTCTGGTCCGTATGTTTGGCATCTTAAGAGAAAAGTTGCACCTCTGGACTCGTCCCGGGCGTTTTGTCACCGGTCCCGAGCTGGCGGAAGCTGGCCTGGCAACGCTGATCGACGCATTCGAGGACGAAGACTGCTGGAAACAACTCACGGGCGGCTGAATCTCCGATATTGCACGCCCAGCCCCGTCTCATTCACGGAATTCTGGCCGATTCAACGCGGCTTATGCTTCCCGAGACCAGGATATCGTGAGAAATTGTCCGGCATTCAATTGCCGACGGATTCTTTTTGAAGACGCATCCCTCTTCCACAACTGTTGTGGGGCGGAAATCAACTGATACAGCGTCATGACTTTGCGATGGGCTCAGCCCTGCCAGGAAACACTTTGGACGTTCTTGCGGAAACAACTTTCGATGCGTTGGAGCTGTGTGATTCAACGCTGAAGCAGCTGAAGAAAATCGGATACAAACAGCCAAGCCCCATTCAGGCTGCGTTCATCCCTGTTGCACTCACCGGGAAAGACGTCATCGGACAGGCCCGGACAGGAACGGGCAAGACGGCAGCCTTCATGCTGCCAACACTCGAAGTAGTGGACGTTGGCCGGAAAAGAGTTCAGGTGCTGGTGCTCGCACCGACGCGCGAACTGAGCGAACAGGTGCACGCAGAGTCTGTCAAGTTTTCCGGTGATGACGCATTGAAATTCGCGCTTGCCGTTGGCGGACGCCCAATTCACCGCCAGGTCGACGCAATCCGTGCGGGGGCTCAGATCGTCATTGGGACACCGGGGCGAGTCATTGACCTGATGCGTCGAGGTGCACTTAACCTGAGTGCCGTCGAAACGGTCATCCTGGACGAAGCGGACCGCATGCTGGACATCGGCTTTCGTCCGGACATCGAAAAAATTCTGCGTGGATGCCCGGCGGAACGACAGACGCTGCTCTTATCCGCGACGATGGCAGAACCGGTCGAACGACTTGCCAGAAAATATATGGTCGATCCTGAAATGGTCGACCTGTCCGAAGATCGCGTCGTCGTCGATACCATCGAGCAGTACTATGTGACCGTCGACGAGGACCGAAAGCGACAACTGCTGCTTCGCGTACTTGCACAGGAACTGCCTCGCCAGGCAATCGTGTTCACCCGCACAAAACGAGGGGCCGACGCACTTTACGACATGTTTTCCCGTCGACTTAAATCGAATCGCGTTGCCGTTATTCATGGCGATTTGCCGCAGCGACGACGTGATCGAGTCATCAAAGAGTTGCGATCGGGACAATTACGACTCCTGATCGCCACGGACGTGGTCGGACGCGGAATTGATGTCAGCGGCATCTCCCACATTATCAACTACGACATTCCGGAATACTGCGACGACTATGTCCATCGTGTTGGCCGCACCGGTCGTATGTCCTCCCACGAATCCGGGCGAGCGATTACCTTTGTTCGACTTGATCAGGGTGGCGAACTGACCAATATCGAGAAGCGAATCAATACCGTCCTGCCGGAATACATCGTCGAAGGCTTCGACGCATTCCGACGCAAAGAGCGAAAGAGCCGTTCGATCCGAAAATTCGGCAGCTAGTTCCAGGCTCCCGTTCAGTAACGGCGATCCGCTGGCAGTGACTCGAATCCGCATCTTTTTTTGTCCGTTGAAAAACCGGGACAGGCACGCAGGACGACTGGAAACCGTCGTGTTTTAAGGTTTCCTGCTTGAGCCAGTCCCGTTTTTCAACAGGCTGTTGGGTTAGGACATAACTGCGGCGCAGTTGAGAAAATGCTCAATACTGAAAGGAGCGGGTTCTGTCGACTGCTCAAACAGTTCAAGAATGGTTTGGCTGAGCCGTCCTGGCTGCATGATCCCTCCGCTTGCTGTAACCACCTTTGATTGGGCGCCATGGGAAACTGTACCGATTGCATTGGTTGTATGCACAGACTCTGGCGGATTCTGCCGGGAGCATCATGACAGGCCCGGACAATCAGCGCTCATTGGGAAAATCGAACGTTGCAGCAGAACTCATTCATCCGAATTCATCTGCATGATCTTATCTCCTTCCATCCAGGGCAGCGTATTCGCCGTCGCATTGACCGTTGTGTCTCTGTGGAGCAATTGCGTTTGCGCTTCGGATCAGCCAGACGGCGAATGGGCGACCAACACTGATGTTGGCAGGCTGTTTACCGTAGGGGGCGATACTGCCTGGACCGAATCATTGCGAGAAACACAGAAGTCGGCGAAGGACTCGCAACTCTTCGGTAAGCAGGCGACCGCGATCGTCCCCGTGTCTGCGAATTCGCAGATCGAATCTCCTATCCTAGATCCTTTGCGCCCATCGTCACCCGGTGCGTACCCACCGGGCCTGACAACGTCGCACGCTCCGGATGATTTCGGACCCATTCCGCGTTTTCGCAAATCGCTGTTGCAAAGCATTCAGGTACAGCAGGGCAACATCGGCGGGGGAGCGACTGAATCGCTGGGGTTGCATTACGTATCGACGCTGGTCAGTCTTGCGGTGCCCCTCGGAAGCAAGGACAACATCCTGGGTGTAATGCCAAACTTCAAGGCCGACTTCATCAGCGCGCCGGCAACCATGGATGTGCCGGATGCATTATTTGAGACTGGTGTGAAGTTTTTTTACCAGAAGCCGCTGAGCGAAAGAGTTGGCACCACAATTCTCTTCGCACCCTCCGCACGAACGGACTTTCGGACCAGTGAAAAGTCCTTCCGTATTTTCGGGATGGCAATGCTGACATGGGAAGTTGTTCCTGAAGAACTGACTCTGTCGGCAGGTTTGGTTTATCTGGATCGAGCAGACTACCCTGCGATCCCTGGGTTTGGGGTCCTTTGGACGCCGAATCCCCTTTGGCGAATCGATGTGCAGTTTCCCCAACCGCGAATCAGCTACCGCCTTTCGAAAGTCGGCATGGAAAGCGAATCCTGGTTATATGTCTCGGGTGGTTTTGGTGGGAATACGTGGGCTGCGATTCGACAGGATGGTACCACCGATGAGATCACCATCAGCGACTTGAGAGCGGCGATCGGCTACGAAAAAGTACTGGCCGGCAACAAGGGGTGGTTTGCGGAAGTTGGCCTGGCATTTGCTCGAAAGTACAAATGGCAGAAGTTGAATGTTGAAAACGAGCTGGATGCCGCAAGCATGATTCGTGGCGGCATCACATTTTGATTCTCTGTCTTGCGTGATGAGCGCAGGACATCTTGAGAACCGTTCGGCGGATTAGCCAAATTCGTGCTGTGGGCAAATTACGAATCCAGGCCCAGGACATCGGCCATGGAGTAGATGCCAGCCGGTTTCTGCACCACGTATTTCGCGGCGGACAACGCTCCGTAGGCGTAGCTGTCACGCGTATGTCCGCGAACTGTCAGGTCAATCGTTTCACCCATCAGGCCAAATACAATCGTGTGTTCACCCACATTGTCGCCTGTGCGGAGTGCGTGGTAACCGATTTCGTTGGCGGGCCGCTTTCCGGGGCGACCCTCACGACCATGAATGTGATTTGTCTGTCCCATTTGTTCGGCGACGATTCGGCCGAAATGCAGGGCTGTTCCACTGGGGGCATCTTCTTTGAAGCGGTGATGGCGTTCGATGATTTCGACGTCGACACCGGATGAGTGATTCTTCAGGATGCGAGCTGCATCCGCGACCAGCTTCATGACGAGATTGACAGCCGTGCTCATACTGGGCGCCATGACAATTGGCGTGACCTGTGATGCTGCCAGCACGGTTTCTCGCTGCGCGTCTGTCAGACCTGTTGTCGCAACAACCAGTGGCACTCGACGATCTTCACACAGGGCAACTACGCGTTCCAGTCCGGCTGGCGTTGAGAAGTCGATCACGACATCAACGTGGCAGTCCAGTTCGGAGGCGATTTTGACTCCGGCGGTCCCTGCCCCGGCAATCTCGCCTGCATCCCGACCCAGGCTGGCGCTGTTTGGAGATTCAAGGGCCGCAGCAAGCTGTAATTCTGTGTCGGCCATGGTCAATGCGACGACCCGTTGTCCCATTCGCCCCGCTGCACCGTTTACGCCGACTTTCAGAACCATAATGCTCCACCCTCAAAGGTCCCTCACAGAGGGAGTGACCAGGAGACGGCAGGTTGCGATCTCCCGAAAACATGAACTCATCAGAAACCCGGCATGAGCAGCCTGTTGAAAAACGGGACTGGGTCGAGCGGGTGATCTCAAAACACGACAGCTTACAGTTACAGCCGTCCAGCATGCCTGTCCCGATTTTCAATGGACAGTTAGCGGTCTGTAACCGGAATGTAACTGCGTTCTGTTGGCCCGGTGTAGATCTGCCGAGGGCGATAAATGCGGCTCGTATCGTCTTCGCGAAGTTCCTTCCAGTGTGCCAGCCATCCGGGGAGCCGACCGATAGCGAACATGACGGTGAACATGTTCACTGGAATTCCCATCGCTCGATACAGGATTCCGCTGTAGAAATCGACGTTCGGATACAGCTTGCGATCAACGAAGTATTCGTCCTCCAGCGCGATCTTCTCGAGGTTCATTGCGATATCCAGAAGTGGATCGTCGATACCGAGAGATTCAAGAACGTCGGCTGACATCTTTCGCAGAATGGTGGCCCGCGGATCGAAGTTCTTGTAGACGCGATGGCCAAAGCCCATCAGGCGGAAGTTGTCATCTTTGTCCTTGGCCTTTTGGATGTATTTTTTGTAGTCGCCGCCGTCTTCATGAATCATGCTCAGCATTTCGAGCACAGCCTGATTCGCGCCACCATGCAGTGGGCCCCACAGAGCGCAGATTCCTGCAGAAATCGAAGCGAAGATATTTGCCCGGCTGCTGCCGACCATTCGAACCGTTGATGTGCTGCAGTTCTGTTCGTGGTCCGCGTGCAGGATCAGCAGCATATTAAGTGCTTTCACCAGCAGCGGGTTGACTTTGTATTCTTCAGCAGGGACGGCAAACATCATGTTCAGAAAGTTTGCACAGTAGGAGAAATCGTTCCGAGGGTAGATAATTGGCTGCCCAATGGATTTCTTGTACGCATACGCAGCAATCGTTCGCACTTTAGCGATCAGGCGAACGATGTTGACGTCCATGTGTTCGTCTTCGGAATCCGGGTAATAGGTCGATAATGATGCGACCATGGCAGAGAGAATTGCCATGGGATGTGCATTGGGGGGGTATCCTTCGAAGAACTTTTTCATGTCTTCGTGGATCATGCTGTGGTAGGTCAGCTGTGCGCGAAAGGTGCGCAGCTGGTCTGCTGTCGGCAGTTCGCCGTTCAGCAGCAGCCAGGATGTTTCCACGAAATCCGATCGCTCGGCAAGTTGTTCGATCGGGTAGCCGCGGTACCGAAGAATTCCTTTGTCACCGTCGATGAATGTAATTGCGCTTTCACATGCGCCAGTGCTGTTGAATCCGGGATCCAGCGTGATCGCGCCCGAGGCGGATCGCAGTTTTGTGATGTCCACACCTACTTCGTGTTCGGTGCCGGTCACGACGGGCAGGTCCCAGGACTTGTCGCCGAGAATGAAACTGGAACTGGTCATAGTGGTCGTTTTCCCGATATTCAGGTCTGTCTCGCGCCCTCAGGCGGGTGCATGCCGGGAAGAAGACGGTGCAAAAACTGACCCGTCCTTCCCAATTCACGTTCAACGTAGCTTCTGGATGTGGCTGCGAGAAGGAAAGTGCCACGGTAGTCCAGTGCGGTGAGGCTACGGCGTGATTCATCCCTCAGAAATAAACCACTCCGTACAGGCGGGATTCTACGGTATCACGCCGAACGCAAAAGTAAACCGACATGGATTCCCTGCGGAATTAACCCGACTTTGAGTGAGAACATGGTGAAGGGAGGGTGTGAATGTGCCGAGCTTGTCTGTTTTGACCACTATTCACGACAATCAGACGGTGACATCGGCGACGGCATCTGCTTCCAGCAAAAGAAGGCGAGCAGTAATGTGCTCTCGCGGCACACGAAAACAGTGTTCAACCGCATGGATATAGATGTCCAGTTGCGGTGCATAGTGCTCCGTCCTGGCCGAAATCCACTCTCTAACAGGTCCCACGACGCGATCTGTCTTGAAGTCGACAATGTCAGCAGCCACGTTTTTTTGGTTTTTTCTCGCCAGAACCAGGCGGTCCATTGTCCCCTGAATGATCGTTCCGTTCTTTGGCAGTACGAACGAGCGTTCGGGCAATACGTGAATCCGGATTTGCCCGGAACGGATTTCGTCTGCCCACCGCGCGAAGGCTCGACTTGTGACTCCGCCACCGAACGGGACCGCTTTCTGTGCTCGATTCTCCGGCACCACTGCCTGTCTGGACATCACTCCTCGTGTCACCGGACGGTTCAGCATGCTGCGGAATTCAACCAGCAGGCTTTCAACAGCCGGCTCCGGGATCGATAGCTCTGCCGCTCGTTTCCGCAGGAGCTGTTCGTCAGGCATCGTTCCGTCTGGCAACCATTCGATGCATTCAAACCACGCATGAATCACTGTCCCTCGGGTTCTTGGGTCCACAGCTCCTGCATGGCTGATGGTTGTGTGTTGCGGCAATTCCTGACTGGTTTCGATCTCCGCGGCAGGTAGAAACAATCGAGTTTCATCATGTCGCGAAGGTGTTTGTCGCGCGAGTCCCCGCCGTCGACCTCCCGACATAGGGGCCAGTTCAATTGTTCGGGATGGAAAGGCGGGCTTTATCTGATGAACTTTGCGGAGGGACTTCGTCGGCAGAAGAGACATCCAATCGGGGTTCCCTGTCGAATAAAGGACCGCATTACCGTCTGCACTTGCGGCGTCGGTCAGGCCCGCGAACAGCACGCCTGCATATGTCTTTGGCAATTTTTTGCTGAACGGCTCAATCAGCATATGCAATGCATGTACGGCTCGTGTCATCGCGACGTAAAGGAGGCAAAGTGTTTCGGATAGGTGGCTGGCGGTGGTTTGTTCGAAGGCCTTTTGAATCGGTTCCGGCAGCAGATCACGCATGCTCTTGTTCCGCCAGATTGATACATATTCCGGAGCTTCGCCCGCTTCATTTCCTCCAGCGGCGGCCGCTGGAGCAAGGAAGAGTCTGGCATCCAGTTCGGGCAGCACCACGATGTCAAATTCCAGACCTTTGCTCTGGTGGACAGTCATGACTCGAACCGGAGCGGGCTCCGAGCGCGAAAACCGACTGGTTTCAAGGAGGCGCACAAAATCTGCCGCGTTCAGGGACGGAGATTCATCGAATTGCCATCCTGCCGCAATCACCTGACGCATTCTCAACAGGTCGCGGGCGTTGCAGTGCGGTCGAATGTGGTCGAGCAGATTCTGAAGCGTCCGTCCGTATCCGTCGTCGATCAGCTGGTTCCGCAGTGCCTGCGCGACTTCAAGGGCCATTTTGTCGTCGTCCCACGCCGTCAGACCTACGATTTGACCCAGTGGTGAACCGGAAACATGAAACCTGGAAATCTGACAACCCGGATGACTGCAGAGATGAAGGAGCGACATGATGGCCAGAACGGCGGGGCTGTCGAGCGGTGCGGTACCGCCTTCTTCGCTTGCCGGGACACCAAGCAATGTCAGTTCGTGAACTAAACGGGCTACGGTTGCATTTCGGCGCGTCAGGACCCCAATCTCGTGACCTGGTGCCTGTTCGTAAAGATCCCTGATCTGCGATGCTACCCAGCGATACCATGGACCCTTTTTATCCTCGACACCTTTGGTGTCAAGAAAAGGCCCGGTCCGGAGTTCTGCGTAGCCGGGCAGCGTTGTCTTTGCCGTCGAATGCGTCGGGAACAACTTCTGCCATGCATGGCATGCCTCCTCATAATCGCCAAGGTCCTTGTGCTGACTGATGTGTTGAAACAGCTGATTGACAGTCTCGATGACAGGCAATGATGATCGCTGACTGGTATTCAGTGAACCTGCTTTGATCTCCGGGATGGATTTTTCCACGGCGTTCAGAATCTCAGCCTCACCACCACGCCATCCGTAAATAGCCTGCTTGCCATCGCCGACGCAAAAGAACGTTGTCGAGTCTTTGCCGCGGTCCTCCTTGTCCGATCGCGTTCGCGACCTGGATTTTCCTGCGATCGATAGTGCGAGGTCTTTCAGAATGTGCCACTGATCGGGAGAAGTGTCCTGAAACTCATCGAGCAGAAGATGACGGATTGTGCTGTCGAGCCGAAACTGAAGCCGTGTTCCATCAGCCGCCGAACTGGACCGTGCCAGAATTCGCGTCACGTCGCTGAACCGCATTCCTCCGTGCTCGGCCCGCAGTCGGGAATATTCGCGGTCAAATCGCGAAATCAACTCCCACGTCGCATATGTTTGCCTTGCGAGTTGTTCTGTCAGATGAGCCTTTGCCTCCTTGATGAGCGGTTCATAGGCTTCCACCAGTCCGTCTGGCAAAGGCTTGCTGTAGAATACGGGATGCCCCGCGACGATTTTCGTGGCGACTCCGCTGGTGATAAAAGAATCCCATTGCCTGTTTTGAAATCGATCGAGGTCGCCTGTGACAGACGTCTGTACCCTCTTGTCCAGATCCGGCAGCATACTGCGAATCAGAATGACATGATCGCGCAGCAGGTCGTCGCGCTGTCGTTGCGGTTTTGGGAAGCGCAGCCACGCTTCCCTGTCCGTTAACTGGTACAGCTCGTAGAACTTTGAGACTGCATCATCAATCAAATCCCGCACACTTCTTTTGGACCGGCCCTTTGCCAGCATTTGCATCAATTGCTGCGCATCTTTGGACACATGTTGTGCGAGAACAGAATCAATGGCCTGCTGTTTCAGATCCTGATCCACGTGTTCATCAATAATGCTCCAGCCTGGAGGAAGCCCAAGTTCGAGTGTCAGGCTGCGAGCCAGTAGTTGAAAAAAGCTGTCGAGTGTACAGACTCGCATGCGATGCAGGTTATGGGTCACTTCTGCCAGCAGAGCCTGAGAGGACTCCTGTGTAACCAGCGAAGTCTCCAGGAACTCGGCCAACTTTGCACTTGCTGCCGGATCCTCTGCAGCGTCCGAAAGTCTGGTCAGGACTCGCCCCAGAATTTCTCCGGCGGCTTTTCGTGTGAAAGTTGTGGCAAGAATCGATTCCGGTGGGCTGCCTTCGTACAGCTGTCGCAGAAAGTGACCGGACAGGCGAAACGTCTTTCCGCTTCCTGCAGACGCGCGAATCAGCAAACGGCTCATTTCGGTTCTCCCTCCACACCAATCTTCCATCGATCACATCCGGCGGAAGTGTAACGGTTGTAGCGAATCGTGGCAGGGCACCGTCGCGGCGAACAGTCTTGCGACACTGGAAACGCGAGGGTCGCGCATCTTACTCGTTTCTGACCATCGCCCGGTCATGCGGATGATGCGGCTACTCGACTCAAAAGTGGACTGAACGGCTTAACCGTCACCACATACCAGGATGTCAGGCAAACACTACCTCAAATTGGGCGGGGAAGCCGGGAACGTGGGCTACGGTTTCTCATTGGTTGCATTGTGGCAACATCCGTCGATGGCTGGCAAATGCATCGACGGGACACCCGAAGTGGTCACAGGCACGCGTAAGATGTTCATTCAGGACAAACCATCGATGGCGACAACTGCACAACATTCTTTGTCGATCAACCCCGCGGAAGGTACGGAACAGCCTGGTCAGAGTCCGGCCTGGATGCTTGTCAGCTCGGTATCAGAGAATGGAACCTGTCAGAAGGTTGCCGTTTCGGTCAGCAATTTTCTTGTCGGTCGCAGCTCTTCCTGCCATCTGACGATTGCTGATCCAACAGTCTCTGGACGCCACGCTGAGCTGCTGGTGATCGATCGGGATCTGTTTATTCGTGATCTGAACAGCACGAATGGAACGCTGTTGAACGGCCGAAGAGTTCAAAACCTGACCGGCCTTCGTTCCGGCGATGTTCTGCATTTCGGCAGTGTCATGTACACCCTGAACAGCGCTGACAGCGAGGCGATACCTGAAGCGACCATGATGGCGGATGTCTCCACGGAAGCCATGGCACAGCTGCAATTTGACAAGTTGCTGAAACGCCCGGGCCTGAAACCGTATTACCAGCCGATTGTTCGCCTGGACGACCATTCCCGTGTCGCTTTTGAAGTCTTGTCACGCAGTACACTGATTGGTCTGGAAACGCCGGATAAGATGTTTCGCATCGCTGCGCAGCGGACATCAGAAGTTGAGTTGAGCATTGTTTGCCGGCACGAAGGGCTCCGTGTCGGAGAGGGAATGGGGCCGGATGTTCAGTTCTATCTGAACACGCACCCTGCGGAACTGAAGAGTACGCAGCTGTTCAATTCGCTCACAACAATGCGGGAAGAATTTCCGCTGATGGATATCGTGATTGAAGTTCATGAAGCGGCGGTTGCATCCACTGATTTTCTCCGTCAGTTGCGGACGGTTGTTTCTGATCTCGGCATGAAGCTGGCATACGACGATTTTGGTGCGGGGCAGGCTCGATTGAAGGAACTCTTCGATGTTCCGCCGGACGTGCTGAAATTCGATGTGAAATTTGTGAATGGACTGCCATTCGCTTCACCACAGCAACGCGCCACGATCCAGTCGCTTGTGAAGCTCGTCCGGGACCTGAATGTGATCCCGCTCGCAGAAGGCGTCGAAACAACTGAGGAGGCGGCCTGTTGTCATGAACTGGGCTTCGAACTTGCTCAGGGGTATCTGTTTGGTCGGGCCGACACGGCTGCACACTGGGCACAGCACTAGTTTTACTGAAAGCTGCGTCATTCCGTCGCAACAGGTTACGCCATGTTAATGTCACGTAGTGCAAAGATAAACGCCGGAGACGCCAGCCTGCTGTCAGCGTTAATGGCGGGTGAAAGCTTCTGGCCCACAGACCCGCGAAGTCTGCAGGAGATGGGTTTAAGCGATCCATTTGTGGAAGCACTGATTTGCCGCCTGCTGCTTTCAACCGGCAACATGACAGGTCGACAGGTCGCGACGGAATCGAGCATACCCTTCCGCATTGCAGAAGGTGTACTGGAACGACTGAAGTCACGACGGCTTGTTCTCCACTGCGGCAGCGCAAGCCTGAACGATTACATTTATGGTTTGACGGACGAGGGCCGGAAACGGGCCGAGGTCTTTTATGCCGAATGTGGCTACACCGGGCATGCACCTGTGCCACTTACCGATTACGTAATCTCTGTTGAAGCACAGGCCATCTGCGACGAACCGATACGTCGGGCGGAATTGCGAGATGCCTTCTATAACGTGTCGATCAACGAAGATTTGATTGATATGCTCGGACCGGCGGTGAACTCTGGCAGCGGTCTGTTTCTGTACGGTGCACCGGGGAACGGGAAATCCACGCTGGCCCACTGTGTCACCAGCTGTTTCGGCCAGGAAATCTGGATTCCGTATTCGATTATTGATGGTCGAGACATCATTACTGTCTACGACCCGTCCTACCACGAAATTGTGGAACCAACAGGGGACACCGCGCCGTATGATCGTCGCTGGGTTCGGGTGCGCCGTCCGACAGTTGTCGTCGGTGGCGAATTGACCATGGATAACCTGGAAATCCGCCACGATCCCGCGACACGAATCAGTGAAGCGCCGCTGCAAATGAAAAGCAATTGTGGCTGCCTGCTGATCGACGACTTCGGACGTCAGAGGATTTCACCAACGGACCTGCTGAATCGGTGGATTATCCCGCTGGAGAATCGTCACGATTTTCTCACTCTGTCATCTGGCAAGAAAATCCAGGTACCGTTCGAACAGCTGATCATTTTTTCAACAAACCTTGATCCATCGGAACTGGTGGACGAAGCTTTCCTGCGACGAATACCGTATCGCATCGAAGTTCGTGATCCGGATGAAACAGAGTTTCATTTGCTGTTTCAGATCGCAGCCGACCGTATGGGTTGCGGCTACGACCGAAACGCTGTCGACCACCTTCTGAAGACTTATTATCGCGATCAGGGCAGACCACTTCGAAGATGTCATGCCAGAGACATTCTTCTTCAGGTGCGAAATTACTGCACGTACCATGATCATCCCTTCGAGATGTTACCTGAGTACTTTGATGCGGTCTCAAGCTGCTTCTTCACACGCGTAAAAACCAGGGATTTCAATCCGGAAACGCAGGATCGAGGCGACCTGCCACAACATGCAGCTCTGCCTGGGAGTAACTGAGAATGGCGAACACGGAGATCGTTTCTACTGCCGTTGTTGGAGGTGATACTCGCGAACCGGGGACAGCGCTGGCTGCGGGTGAGCGCATTATTGCAGGGTATGAACTTCAGGACTGCATCGGGGTTGGCGGCTACGGCGAAGTCTGGCGAGCCATCGGCCCGGGCGGTTTTCCAAAAGCCGTCAAGATCCTGTTCGGCAAGGTGGACGGGCCGCAGGCCGAAACCGAAATGAAGTCTCTGAACCTGATGCGCGAATTGCGGCATCCGTTTCTGCTGAATGTCGAACGAGTAGAACTCATCGGTGGAAGGTTAATTGTCGTTACAGAACTGGCAGACTGTAGTCTCGATAAACGATTCAGCGATATCATCGCGGCTGGTGGCCGCGGGATTCCACGGGATGAACTGATCGGATTTCTGCGCGATGCGGCGGATGCCCTGGATTTCATGTCCGAGCACCACGGTCTGCAACATCTGGACATCAAGCCAGAGAATCTTCTGATCCAGGGAACGCATGCCAAAGTCGGTGATTTCGGTCTCACGAAGAATGTTGCGATCTCGCGAGCATCCCTTGTGAGCGGATTCACACCGCTGTACGCGCCGCCTGAATTGTTTGAAGGCCGCGCGACGCGAAGCAGTGATCAGTACAGCCTCGCAATCGTTTACCAAACGATGCTCACGGGTGTGCCTCCATTCAACGGGCGAACCGCCGCTCAGCTGACAGCCCAGCATCTGCACAGTAAGCCGGATCTCTCATCATTAAGCAACGGTGATCGAAGTGTTGTCGCGCGTGCTTTGTCCAAGAATGCCAATAGTCGCTTTTCCGGTTGCCGACAGTTCGTCGATGAACTGGCAAAACGCCGGACGGGAGGTGGCCCGTCGAATCGACTGCCCGCAATGCCGCTCAGAGATCAGGATAACAGCCTGACCAAAGTGGTTGAGCCGGGTCTGGTAGGCACGACTCAGTCGACGCCACTTCGTCCATCCAGACAACTTCCACTGGTGGCTCCGGACCAGGGGATACGTCATCGGCCCACACTCTTCATCGGCGTCGGTGGCCTGGGAGCAGAGATCCTCAGTAGCCTGCATCAGAAACTGCATGAACAGTTCTGTAGTACTCAGCTCTCGACCGTTGGCTTTGTTGTCGTTGATTCAGACTCTGATGTTATTCGACAGATTCAGAACGGCTTGAGCGAGCAGGAACATCTGCCTTTCCGGGAAGTGGCGATCCCACTTCGCTCGACGCAGCAGTACCGCAAAGTCGCCGATGAGCATCTGACATGGTTGAGCCGAAGATGGCTCTTCAACATTCCCCGTTCGGGAAACGTCGAAGGGATGCGCCCCCTGGGGCGTCTTGCGCTGATTGATCATCAGTCAAAGGTGCGCGACGTAATTACGGCCGCGATTGGGGAACTGATCGTGGAAGGAAACGCTGCGAAGAGTTCCGAGCAAACGGGCTGGCAGTTCGACGAAGACTCAATTGACGTCTGTCTTGTTGGTTCGACCGCCGGCGGCACTTCCAGCGGAATGTTGCTGGATATGGGATTCCTCCTGCGACGCATCCTGCGGATGAACGGGCTTCACCACAATCCACGAATCCTTGGCATGTTGCTTCACGGCACCAGTGCCGGGGGGCGGAATACGG
This sequence comes from Planctomycetaceae bacterium, assembly GCA_020426345.1. Classification (GTDB taxonomy): domain Bacteria; phylum Planctomycetota; class Planctomycetia; order Planctomycetales; family Planctomycetaceae; genus F1-80-MAGs062. The sequence continues at coordinate 21,087 of JAGQQE010000002.1, read as the reverse complement.
ATGCACAGGATGCAAACTCTGTTTGTTTTCTGAAAGAGTTGCAACTTTACGGGCTCCCTGGAGCAGACCTGCCTGCAGATATTCGAGCATCCGGGACCGTGGCCAGACCACTCGACGCGGCCTGGTTTGTGCATATGGGCGACGATCTGACAACAGCAGATTATGACCGTCATGTGGAACGTGTGGCTGAGTATCTCCGGACATGGTCCATGTCTCCGCATCGGGCAATTCTCGAAACATGGCGAAAAGAAGATGATGCCGATTCAGCCAGCGCGGCTTCAGAACTGACACTGCATACCATTGGATATTCCGCAATCGATATCGAAACCTGGCGCGATGCGAGTGCCGATTCAGAACGATTGGCACATCAGTGTATTCGTCGGTGGGCTGCCGCGTTTGGCAACAGTCCTGAAAAGGCAACGAACTCGGAAAGTGACGACCACCATGATGTTTCGGGCTGCGGTCGGGAAGGATCGCCCGAACTGGAGCAGCTGTTTCAGTCCCTGTCACTAACCAACAGCCAGATCCTTGAGTTCATGCCGACACTGTTGCGAGGTGAGATCGCAAAGCGAATTGAAATCTATGCAAATGATGTCTGGCGTCGGATTTGCGGAAATATTCGATCGGAATCGGATCTGACAGACCTGGCGTCGAAGCTCGCGGAAACTATCACGCACGATGCGTCCAGTACTTCGCAGTCAATGGACTCGGTCGCCCGCATCACCCAAACGGTGCGGCAGGGTCTTATCGCTCGACTGCAGCAGTCGTACAAAAAGATCACCTCACATTTATCCGAAGTTGTCGACCAGCCTCATCGGGTGTGGAATGCCCGTTACACCCTGGAAAGCTGCTACAGTCGGGTTGAGGCAGCGATTGCAGCCTGTACCTCTCAGAAGACAGACATCCAGCAGTCTTTCAGTGAGCTTTGCGAAACGTTTATGCGAAAGGTCGAGAGCGAAAGCACGACCACATCACAATTGGCTCCCCAGAATTTCTGCCAGCAGTACTGCATGCTGATGACGTGTCAGACGGTTTGCCAATGTGTCATTGGACACCTGGTTAGCCTGCGGGAATTTGTTGAAAAACAACGCCGCGACACAATGGAAAAGCTGCGAGACCAACTGCTGACAATTTCCGGCGGATTGACGATGAACGGCAATACAAATTCGGAAATGAGCGAGTCCGTCGTGGCGGCCTTCGATCAGTATCTGGCCGCCTCGGGACAATTTCGAATTGGTGCTCTGCTGACACAGGCTGTGACGCCGGCCAAAGCTCAGGGAATTCTGCTTTCGGATGCCTCCAGCTTCCTGATGATGCATCGCGAATCTGAGATTAACAGTGGCGATAATGACACAGAGTCGATGCCGACAGTTCGCGAGAATTTCCCGGCGAATGCGAGGCCTGTTCTGAGCAACGTCGGCGGAGGTCACCGTGTGCTCAGTCTGATTCCTGAAAGTGCTGCTCAGGACACGTGGAAATCCCGATTTCAGGCAGAGTTCGGGGAATGTGTTCAGGTTGAATCGTCGAAGGGGACACAGGTTTCGGCCTTCTACGAGGGTTCATCGATTGTCATTCCCGCCGTCATAGATGCCCTGACCCACCTTCGACCCAATGTCGAAGAAATGTCAGACCGCCTACATACTCGAAAAGATGTCGCATGGTAGAACGCCCGTCATAGAACGTCTGACAGGCGACGTCACCACTCGGCGCTTCGTGTCGTTGGCGGATGTTCCACTTCCTGACTGACACGCAGAACGGCATGGTCGCTGGAATTTGGGGAGACGGCTTCAGACTGCCAGCTCTGACTGTAGAGCGAACGCTGATCGGAGTTCGGCAGATTGCGAGATTTGATTCGACCAGCGATGTGCCCGCCGATGACACCGCCAACATATCCAAAGGGTATGTAGCCCGATATCACGTTGCCGACGTAGGATCCATAGGCTGGATAAAGGATCTCGTAGGCCTCTTTTTGCTGACCACGGTCACCATTCACAGTGACGTAGTCAATGGCATCCTGCGTCGCCAGACGTTCGTGGTAGAGTGAAACGCCCGGGATCAGATAGGCTGCTGCATACGTGCCCTTCCATTCTCTTTTGGCAAAGTCTTTGGCATGCCCTCCCTCGTGGTATGCGATAGAGGGAATGTTTGAATAGAGATGGATTGTGTTTGTAAACGGATTGAAGTGGTCGCCGCCAATGAGGCGTCCGGGAAACAGTGTCTCGCCGAGGACGCTCATCGTTCCAAGTGTGTACTTCCATCCCGCGCCGACCGATTTGTTGGCAACGAGCCGTTTCCAGTCGTCGCCGGGGCGGTACTGATTCAGACGTACCTTCACACTGCTGAGCTCGTTCTGAGCCAGATAGCCGGCAATGGCTGTTTCCGTTTGTTGATCAATGTTGTGATTTTCAACACGACGATCAAAAAGCAGAATCTTGTTGGGAATTCCAAATACCCAGCCCACTGAATCGACCACCACATTGGGTTCGCCGCGTTCGATCTGAGGGCCTGTCCGAGCCTGTAGTTCATCACTGGTTCGATAGTGTTCAGCGCGACCAAAATGATACGAACCCGTCGCACAGCCCGCGCAGGCGGAAATGATCAGTGCGATACTGACCTGAAGAGAATGCCGGAATATTGAAGCAATACTTGGCTGGGTATTGTGAAGCTGCACGAAGGGGCTCCGGGAATGCCAGGCAGATGAAGATTTCCCTCATTGTGGCAGAATCGATTGACCTTCCCGAGATCAGTTTGTGACCTGCTGGCCGGACAACGGACACGTGCAGGAGACATTTTCCCGGACCGGCAGAATCTGCCGATTGTCAGATGGCTTCCAGGTGAGTCTCGCCTGCATTCAGGCCGATCAGAATACGTGCCACGCTTTGGATTCAAATTCGGCGATGATCTCGGGCGAATTCGCGCGGGCGGCCAGCTCGTAGTAGGCATACGGGTACTTGAACACGTGGCCGATGCCTAGTGTTTTTTCTCCCCGTTTTTCCCAGTATTCGGCTTCATTCGGACGCAGCTTGCTGAATCGATGATCGGCAATCCTGCGATCCCCGGCCTGGGGGCCACTGCGCGTCACGGTCACGTATTTTCGGAAGGCTGTTCGGCAGCTTTCGGCCCATTCGACGTCACCCATTTCTGCGAGCTCAATCAGGGACTGACCAAACGTCAGCATGTGTCCGGCAAAGCCCTGTCCAAACCCAATAAAGCGATCGATCGCGTCACTGGCTTCTTTCAGGACGAATCGAGACGCGGCTTCGATGTCGCTAAACGGCGGTGGATTGACATTGGCCGCAGGTTCGACATCGCGCCAGGGCTTGATGGCATTGATTAACCGACACACTCCATCGACGCGTTCAGCCGTTGCCAGTTGAGGCATCAACCGAATTGCCTTGATCGCATGCATTGCAAAGATGGCATCGTGTCCGACTTCTCGCAGTACACCGTTTCCGTTCGCCAGCGCTTTGCCGATTTGCTGCGCGGCATCGTCAACAGGATCTGCCCTGGGAAAAGACTGGCACAACTTTGTCCCCGCCCAGTTCAAATCGAAGAGCTGCACAATACGGGCTGAGGCCACATCATCCAACTTGTTGTCCACACAAAGCAGATGAGCCGAGATCATTGCTGCCCCGCGATGTCCGTCAGCAAAGTAACTCATATCTGCCGCGCGGCTCAGAGCGTTCAGACCAAGTTCCACCAGTCGCTGCTGTTCGATCGCTGGTTCCCCGGCCTCCAGCCGTGATGCAGGAATGGAGAAGCCATATCCTGCCAGTACTGCAGCAGTTGAAAGCCCGAATTGACGGCGACTGATTTGATTCATCGAACGGCCCCTGAAACGTGCCCTGCGATTTTTCTACGCGGTGAAGCATCGTCTGCCTGTCAGATGCTTTTGCCGTGTGGCCCGGAAGATGCACGCAGCCATGATCCTCTAAAGGGGCTGAATTGTCACCCTCAACTCTCCGGTATTGTTGAAGTAAAATCCCGGAACGTCGTTTGCGAACAGGAACAAGTATCCATCAGAAGGTGGTGAAAAGGGTTGTTGGTCTCTGATGAGAAATGCGGGTGCGGTTGGATCATTCATGCATCCACACAATGTCATGTATTTGGTGCTCATTCGCCGGAGTGGTCCCGCCAGCTTCATTGCCCGATTCTCGTATTCAACGCCCTCTTTCCCAGCGTGATAATCACCGTCCTGCCAGGATGGTTGTTCGAAGCGTCCGACATAGACCTGACCAGCGCGAAGGTACATCCCTGTTGCCAGAACAGCTGAGCCTTCGACGATGAATGGTTCAGGAGACCCGGATTGATTATTCGCAGGACTTGTCACGGTTTGGGCTGCCGCGGCTGCCGCAGAGTCGTGCCTTTGCAGGCGAATGCGAATGAGCACGTCTTTGATGGTAATCCAAACGGGGTAAGAAAAGACCGCGACCAGGATGCCAACCCCGACCGCTGGCACCACGAACCGTCCCAGCAGGTCGCTCGCCTTACCGAAAACTCCATGGCGATGTCTGATGATTCTCTGAAGCTTCTGAGCCCAGCGATCAAATCTATCCACATCCGGATGCCGAACTTCTTTCTCATGGCGAGAGTATCTCCAGGACAGGACATTCCATTCACGAATCCGATCGCAGCAGAGGTTGTTGAGGCGATTTGTCAGGTACAGTGCCCCCGACAAGAAGGTGAAAATAATCGGTGATCCGAAGACGCCATGGAGGAGTGGTTCGACAAAACCTGGTGCGATCCATTCCACGACGAGAGCGATGGCTGGCCGTGTGACCCATGCGATAAGCATGATGACCATCGTACGTCCAAATAATGCAAGAGCAGCACTCGTATGCTGTTCCGCTGGATACTGAACCCGTCGCCGGGATCGAAGACTGAGAATCACAAACGCAACCAGCGGGGGTGTCAGTACGATGAGCGGAACTGGTGAAAACAGCATCGTCACTATTTCCAGGGCGATCCCTCGCCCCAGGGCAGCTTCCACAGGCCAGGTGGCAAGAGTACGCGCGCTATCGACGGTGACCGCAATCAGGCCGTACAGCGACTGGTTGGCACGATCGATTGCCCATGAGAGACAGTTGGTGGCTTGCCCCGGCTGCCAAAATAGCCCAATGGCAATGGCGATGATCGAAAGCACAATCCATGCGTAATAACATGACCTCCTGATGATGACGTAGCCGGCTGTGTAGTCAGCCGCCAGTTGGCGGTACTTGCTGACAGCTTTTTCCAGTTTCTCCACCTCAAGTGGCGGTTCGCCAGGAAGCGACCCGGACAAAGGGGGTGTTGCTGCGAAACCGGCAACGGGAGGATCGATGGACTCCAGTGCTTTGTACGTCCCTGGACGGTTATTCGGACCGAAGTTCTGTCTCCAGCGTTGTTCTGATGGATTCAGCATTTCACGGCCAGCCGATTGCCTCGCCGCTTTCGTGAAGTTCTCGGCAGTGATCTCTCCGACGGGAACTCCGTTGACGGTGATTTCCGGTCCGAACGATTTCGTTGTTTCCCCAACATCAAGGGGCTTGATCAGGGGCACGAATGCTTCGGATTCTTCCTCGTATTGATTCGGCCCGGGGATTCCGGAAGGGGCGTAATCCAGGCCAAAGTTTTCGATGCGAGCCAGCGTGCTGTGATGAATAAACGGCAAGTTGTGCTGTTGTCTTCCGCTGGCATCAACGTAACTACTTCCGTCGATACCGACTTCTTTGGCGAATTGTTCGATCACGCGAGGCCGGTATCGATAATAGACGGCAAGTCCCGCTCGCGAATCGTGTAGTGTGCCGAGCGGATCGGCCTCCTGTTCATAAGTTGCCTTGAGGGTCTCGTCGAATTCAAGACCGGCGGCTTCGGCATGTCTGATCATCCAGACGAGCGAAACATGGGCCAACTGGTCTTTTGCGTAACCGCCTCCAACGTTGGCATGAACACCCGGGAACCAGACTTGTTTCACCGTGTTTTTCTTGCGTGAGCCGTCCCTGTTGAACTCCAGCCACAGGAGTGGTCGAAACGTTTCGCGTTCGTCATCGATTGAAATGGCGTGGAATGCGCTCTGGATACCTGGATGCAGATCATCATCCTTCCATTCCTTCCAGCTTGTCTTTGGTGGCCGATGGAAGTTCAGCGTCGTCAGTGTCAGCCAGCGAAAGGCGGGCCTTTTGATCACCCGGCACCAGAAGCCGAATAGCCACTGCGTCAGGTTTTCGAATGGAAGTCCCACCGCGGCAACAGTGTCCCACACACCAACGAAACTGATGGGAACGCGACCAATTTCGTGGCTCTTGTCCAGATCGGATTGGTCTGCGGAAACCCCGAATGTTGTTCGAAACTGGTCGGCAACCGTTGTTGCGGGAGAATCCGGCCCGGCGGACTCGATAACGTGGCGGCACTTGTATGCGATGACTGCTTTTCTTGAGATTTCGCGGATGCGATCAATTGTGTGTAGCTGCCGACTGTCTCGATCTCGCTTATCTGCCAATCCACAGACATGAAGCATGTACGCCAGAGTCCGGATGGTGAATGCTCCGCGGCTGAAGCCGAACATATAGATACGGTCGCCCGGTTCGTAAACTTCCATCAATCGAGCGTAGAGCTGTTCCAGATTGCTGGTGATTCCAAAACTGATGGCCTTCCCGATGACTTCCAGCGGCAGAAAGGTGGAGGTCCCGACTCCATCCTGATGGATCAGTATCTGTCGCTCGTTTTTCTCCTTTGTCAGTTTCCTGACGGCTTTGTGGATTCGCCAGACATTTGTGGGAGCTGCGTTTCCACCGACATTCCCCGTTCCGTCGGAACAAATAATAATCGACTTGTTTTTTGGAAGGTTGGTATTCTCAGCGCTGCTTGTCATGATTGGCCCTTCTTGTGCGGATGAGTTCAGCCATTGCATCTATCTTTAGGTGCGGGGTCAAGTGAGTCGCTCCCCAGGGAACGGTTGACATCGCGATTCAGGCCCGGGCGGCAACTCGTCATGTGACGATCGTTTGTGCTGTGCGTTTGTATTATTGAGGATGGAAATGGGCTGGCCTGCTACTCATCGCTGTGCGATGTCCGTTGTTTCCGGGATTCTGGTTTGGTTTTCTGCGGACCTGTCAGCGCAGGATGTGACGAAGCCATTGAAACCGTTTCCACAGAATCGCCTGAAGAGCTTTTACTTTCATCAGGCGGAGCAACTTCTGGATGCAGATCAAATTCCGGATTTGATCCCGCAGTTCCCGGGACTGGATGGCGGAGCATTCGGACACTGGGGACAAAACCCCGAAGAGGTCAATTTTGACCATACACTGAACGACGTTGATACGGGAAATGTTGTTCGACAGGTGATCAATCATTTTGGGACAGCGACGACAAAAGGAGTGGCTGTTCATGTTGACAAAGACTCCTCCACCACGGTGCTGTTCGATCCGGAAAAAATGTCATTTGTGGATACATGGCAGGACGGTTTCGTGCAGTGGGGTGTCAGCCGGTTTGGTGTGATTGGCGGAGTACAGGCGAAGGGCCGACAGTGGATTGGTCTGAATCAGAGCGGCTGGCATCTGCCGGAAAAGACGCAGGCGCGGTATGAAGGTTTTTTCCGCAATGGAACGACCGTCGTATTCCAGTATCGTGTGGGTTCTGCTCGCCTGCTGGATGCTATGACGTTCCATGGCGGAAGGCTGATTCGAACAATCCGGAGCGATCAGACCTTGGGCGAAGGTGTTCATCTGAAACTGATGACCTGCAGAAATGATGTGGTGATGGGAAGGCAACGGAAGGAAGCCGGGGTTGGTACTTCCGGTCCACTCGTGTATTCGTCACGGATTTCGGACGATTCGATGGTGGTTGTCACGCAGGCTCACAGTCTTAACAGTCAGCTTGTCGCATCAGACAACGATCTGGTCGTCGAATTTACGCGTTCGACCAATGAAACGCCGGACTCAGGAACGTTGGTGCAACTGGAGCTTTCCATCGAGCCCATCATTGACGCTGCTTCGCCAGGGACCGCCGTTGAATTAGCGGATGTTGTGGAATTAGCGGAGCTGGCAAAAGGCGGGGCCGGCCAATGGGTCTCACAGACCGTAACGACAACGGGTGTCCCCGGAAGTGCCGGCGACGGATATGCGATCGACACGCTGACGGTGCCGTTCGGGGAAAAAAATCCTTTTCGGACACCCATGCGTCTTTGTGGGATTGGATCGCTCAGCGATGGACGAATCGTTGTTTCCACGCTGATTGGTGATGTCTGGCTGGTGACATCTTCAGGGGATGATCTGAAAGAAATTCACTGGCAGCGCATTGCCGCCGGGTTCTATCAGCCACTTGGTCTGGTCGTGCATAACGACCAGATCGTTGTACTTGGTCGAGATCAGGTGACGCGACTGCATGATTTGAATGGAGATCTGGAAACGGACTTCTACGAATGCCTGACCAACGACTACCCCACAACGCCTGGTCACGACTTTTGTACATCGCTGCAGCAGGATCAGATGGGGAATCTATACTGGTTCACGGCGGCACAAAACTTTGGCGTCACGATGCTGAAAGATGCGTTTCACGATCCGGTTTCGACAAAGCCCGCGTCGATTGCTACCGGTCTTCGCAATTCCAATGGCATAGGAGTTTCTTCAGACGGATCTGTTGTCTACGCGACCGTTCAGGAGGGGACCTGGACACCTGCTTCTGCGATATTTGAAGTCCGTAACGGAAGCTATCACGGCTTCAATGGACCTCGCGATGGAACTGGCAAGTACGGATATGACTTGCCTCTGTGCTTTCTGCCCCGGGGCGTTGATAATTCTTCTGGTGAACTCGCTTTTCTTCCACAGGACCGTCGCCTGGGTCCGCTTTCAGGCGCGACGATCGGCACGTCCTTTGGCGACTGCAGTTACTATGTTGTTCTTCGCGAAGTTGTGAACGGAAAATACCAGGGCGGAATCGTGCCGATGCCCGGAGAATTTGAAAGTGGCGCGTGTCGACTGAGCTTCAATCAGTACGACGGTTGTATCTACGTTGCCGGCACAAGCGGCTGGCAAAGTTACGCTCAGAAGAACGGCTGCCTCCAGCGAATTCGTTATACAGGTCGCCCCGTGGTCTTGCCAACATCCGTCGAAGCGCGAAACAACGGCCTTCTGGTGCGATTCAGCGATAAGATCGACGCAGATTCGGTTCAGCTTTCCAATGTCTTCTGTCAGCAATGGAATTATCTCTACAGTGCTGCGTACGGTTCTCCGGAGTATTCCGTCAAAGACCCCGGACGACAGGCCCACGACTTTGTGAGGGTGAAATCCGTACACGTGCTGTCCGATCAGCAGTCTGTGTTTCTGGAGATTCCTGAGCTTCATCCTGTCATGCAGTTTCATCTGCACATGCGTCTTCGAAATTCGGACGGGCAAATGTTTACGCCGGATGCCTATACGTCCATATTTGAACTGGGTCCAGCGTTTACAGAATTCGAAGGGTACGAACTGATTGCGAAACGACGTGACCCCGATTTTCCAGTCGCCGAAAAGTTCGCGCTCGACCCCAGACTGTCAGCGCAGGATCAATATGGAACCAATTTTGGATGGGTGCAGTCGGCAACCAAACTTTCGATTTCGGCCATCCCCGGTCTACAGTATGAACCCCGTCGACTACGCATTGCACCGCGCAGACGTGTGGCATTGACGTTTCACAACACTGATCCCAGCATGCCCCATAACATTGCAATCGTTAAGGCTGACTCTGCTGATGCGTTTGCGGAAAAGGCGATGATGCTGGCCAGTAATCCGCGTGCCATTGCAACTCACTATGTGCCGCAGGATTCGGCAGAAATCTGTTTCTCACCGATCCTGAATCCGCTGGATCAATATACCGTCTACTTTGAGGCTCCGGAAGAACAGGGCGAGTATCGAATCATTTGCACCTACCCTGGACATTCGCGAGTGATGCGAGGCACATTGTTTGTTCTTCCGGATGACCAGCCCATGCCCGAAGAAACGGATGCCCCGGTTCGTCGGTTTGTCCGGAACTGGCAACTGCAGGAATTGAGCGATGCTGCAGAAACGATGACGTCGCGGTCTTATGAAAATGGGAAAGCTGTTTTCGTTCAGGCAGGCTGTATTAAATGCCATCGCATCGGCTCAGACGACTCTGGGTTATCAGGTTCGATTACTTCGGCGCTTGGACCAGATCTCAGCAAGGTCCGTGAGCGGTTCCGTGGGGCAAAATTGCTGCAACAGGTTTTGGAGCCATCTGCTGAGATCAGCAAGCAGCACCAGACATGGATTGTTGTCACCAACGAGGGCCGTACTCTGACAGGCTTGATGACCGACTCCAGCGACACCTCCGTTACTCTGGTCACCAATCCGCTTATCCCTGACCATAAGACCATTGTTGCTCGCAGTGATATTGACGAAATCCTTGCATCCGATCGTTCAACAATGCCCGAAGGACTACTCATGGTTTTCGACCGCGACGAGATTCTGGATCTTCTGGCATATATCCAGTCCGGTGCCAATGACCAGGACGAAGTCTTTCGAAAATGAAGTTCCATCCCATCATCAGGCCCATCTTTGATAATGGTGTGAGTTTGCAGATGGAAACGCTCAGGCCAGACGGACCGTTTTCATGCTGATTTGCCACGACAGGATCAGGCACCCGGAAATGTTAATGAAGTCTGTTCTTGTTCTCATGTCTCTGATGCTGCCATGGCAGTCTGTTTGGGCCGACGATACCGATCTTCTTGCTGCGTGTCAGCGATATCTGGTTGCTGGCGGAAATCCGGATCTCCTGACCAGAGAAACCATGGAAGTACTGGATACGCCTGACCGCGATCCGGTTGTCGTCAACAAGATCATTGATCGACTGTCTCGGTCTGAACCCGTCGATCGTCAGGCGGTGACAGGCGTGATGGCGAACCAATCGTTCCGGCACCCGGATTTGATGGATAGACATACCGGTGACCTGCTGCACTTCTATGTTCCACAGAGTTACAAGCCCTCTCAGCCGTTTGGATTGGTCATCTTCATGCATGGCGGTGGCGGCCAGACTCCACCAGAACATGCGCTGCATATTGTGACGCATCCGGATGATGACCCACAAAGCATTGGCCTGCAGCCATACCTCGCCGATCGTCCTTTTATTCTGGCAGCACCATCAGCACCCGTGAATAAAAACACAGGGGCGAGATGGAACGTGCAGGGAGCAGACGAATCTATTGCCGATGTAATTCGGGAGTGCCGATTTCGTTTCAACATCGATGGCGATCGCGTATTTCTCGGTGGATACTCAATGGGAGGATTCGGTGCCTATCATCTTTGCCAACGACTGAGTGATCAGTTGGCTGGAGGTTTCGTTTTCTCCGGCGCATGGAAGACCATGCGATGGCAGGCATGGACCGGTTTGCCGTTATTTCTGAGACATGGTGTTTACGATGCCGCACCCGCGAAGCAGAACGAAACGGCTGGACGGCCTCGTTTTACGGATGTTTTTTACGCCCGGGCGGCCACACAGCGGCTCTCGGAACTCGGCCTGCCGCATGAGTATGTGGAGGATGAAGGCAATCATGCCATTCGTGGAGCAAAGGTTGCGATGTCGCGTTTCGCGGACTGGATTGTGACACCGCGACGAGACCCGTTTGCTAAACGTGTTGTCGCCATCTCTCCACGTGGATGGAATGCAGACAGCGATGCTCCGTCACCTCATTGCCGCTGGATCACGATTCACAAATCCGGCGACGGAACAATTGAATTCGATCAGGTTCAGATCACGGGCCCTCGACCTGCTTTTGGAGAATCATCGGAGGATTTTCACAAGCAAAGCTTTCATCTGAGCCGACGTGCGGTGAAGGCCGGCCTGGTTGATGCACGTATTGCGTCTGATAATCATCTCGTGGTCGAAACGCAAAACGTTCGCCGATTTTCTGTCTGGCTGCATCCGGCGATGGTCGATTTTTCGCGGCCTGTGAACGTCTCCGTGAATGGCCAGCAGAGCCAGCATCGCATTGACTGCCGCCTGTCGACTGTTCTTGAAAGTTACCAGCGCCGAAAAGACTGGGGGCTAATCTATCAGGCTAAAGTTACTCTGACGGTTCCATCAGAAGAGTAATTGACCTCGAACATTGATCCAGTCCGAACGGCTAACCTAACAGCCAGTTGAAAAGCGGGACTGGCTCGAGCAGGAGACCTTAAAACGTGATGGTTTCCAGTCGTCCTGCGTGCCTGACCCGGTTTTTCAATGGGCGGCTAGCTCCGGATCGAAGCCGGGTGATGGCAGATCAGTTCCAGAACATTTCCCTCCGGGTCCTTGAAAAAGACGGCCTTTGCATTCATCGCCGGAAAACTGGCATACGAAACTTCAATCCCGAGGTCGCAAAGTCGTTTGGCGTGCTGCCCGAAGGACTCAGGAGGAATCTCAAACGCCAGATGATTGAGCGTCGACCGTGAGACATCATGTCCGGCAAATCGCTTTCTTGCGTGGACATGGCGGCGATGGTCGATCAGGACAAAGAGCTGTGGATGTCCAGCAAGTCCCAGAGGGGTTTGCGTTTCACTGATACTCAGGAAAGCGATTGTCGGAACGCCATCCGGATCCGGAACCAGTGACTCCAGCGACAACTGGCTGTGCAATCGAAACCCCAGGACTCGGACATAGAAGTCCCGCATCTCTGTCAGGTCATTGACGCTTAACACGATTTCTGAAATACCAGTGATCGGAGGGACTGCCTGCATATCGAACTCTGCCTGTCTGACGTTGGGCCTGTGTTCCTCGATCCAGCGAAGGCAACAGTTTCAGCCAGTGAGTGTCACCAGGCATCCGTTGTGCGCTGGCTTCTGGATCGTGCCGCTATGGGGTTGGACGCAGCATTGGCAGAATCATTACATGATAAGTGCGGAAAACCTCCATTCCGGGAGAGCATCGATCGAAACTGTTTTGATGGTGTCAGCAAATTGCCTGCATTGGGTCAGCCCGAACCAGCAGCAATGGATTTGAATTTCATCGCTTCTTGTTCATTACACAGCGGATTGTTGTTGTCTGGCCACGATGACGTTCTAGTCGAACACTACGGGAAACGTCGCAGCGGTGTGCCACGGCCTGATCTTTCCGGATTCCGTGACGGATATAAGAACGATAATCCAGGCTTCTCCCGTCACTTCCGGAATCTGCCAGGCGCCCTCAATGTGGCGCGTCAGTGGCCCGCCTGGATACTCGCAGGTGCCAGGCCCTCCGAGGCCCACTTCCTGTCCAACGGACCAGCCCAAACGGTTTCGATCTTTGTAAGCAATACCCAGCTGTACCGACTCGATACACCTTCCATTGTTTAACTCTTCCGCGGGAACGAGAAAGCCAGAGACGTCCACCTTCGTATTGGATTTCAGGTGAATTGGCTGCGGTCCGCATTCCTGATCACCCAGCTTGATGACGACTTTGCCTGCCAGTGGCTCAACAGGAACGTCTACATCAGGAGGGGACAAGTGTCCTGTTAACGGCTTCGTATAAAAAATGTAAGGCGGTGCAGGTCCCCTGTCTCGAAATGTCCAATACAAACCGGCCAGCACAACCACAGCAAAGACGATCCAGGTTGTATGTCTTCTTACCATTCGGTCACCTGATCTCCGTTGTGGATGGTTCCAATGGATGTCCACAGATCGCGATCAATTGAGGCGGAAGCAAACCTGACCGATCCATCTGCCAGAAGGACATTGACGCCTCCAATGTGTCCACTGACGGCCGATATTACATCGATAAAGCAGGGATTCGTTCCTGAAAAACAGGAGCCTCGATGGGGTGGCAGGGCATGATTATATCCATTGGTAAGCGACAGCACTCGTCCGCCGGAACTTCCGTAGTCCGCCGGTCGTGCATCCGCATCCTCTGAACAGCGATCGGCCATCCACTTGAATGATAAGTCACAGGGAGTCGGGGCCCAGGTAAGCCAAACGCCCAGGCCTCGTGGGCCATCATATGGATCCGGAGACATCAGGTCGAAGGCGGTGTTGACGCTTTCACTGACAAAGGCTGTCTGGGAGAGACCATCCGTGACTTCTCTGAATCTGACACCGTTACTGAACTGATTGAACCCAGCCCTCTCTTCGGTTGGAGGTATGGACCCTTTGTTGAGGACATAACTTGCCCCACCTTCGGGATCACAAAGAATGTCGTCCGGGCAAATATATGTGGTGATCCCACCCAGAATATCATGAGATCTGGCCAAGTCCTGGTGGGCCAGTGATTCGGAAGCGTTTTCGAATCGCATCTGCTGCTCAACGTATGGCAGGACGCTGAACAACAAGCCTCCGGCACTGCAGGGCGGGAGCGAGCCGTGTTGTTCATGATATTGGTGGGCTGCGATGCCGATTTGTCGCAGGTTATTCGAACATTCGGTTCGCCGTGCCATTGCCCTCGCCGACTGCACTGCAGGTAATACAAGGGCTGTCAGCAGGCCGATCACTGCCAGCACGACAAGAACCTCGGGCAGCGACACTCCTCTGCGAGCACTCGATGAAACCGTGACGTCGTTCATTGTTTGGCTCCCGATTCCAGAAGTTCCGCCGAGAGCAGAAGTGCCTCGGCGGAAGGTTGTCAGGTCAGTTCCTACTGCAAGGTCTCGTATACCAGTTGGTGTCCTCACAGAGCGTTACCATTAACATGGTCCTGACTTCACAAATGTTTTCGAATTTGGCGCTGTGGCATGAACATCCGGGTCAGCGACGGGTGTTGTTGCGCAGTCTCCCGATGAGTTCGTCAGGCACCCAAGTTTGTCAGCACTGAAAACTTCCCCCCGACAGGTTCGTAACGCAATTGCCCCGAGACATACTTGTTGCTGAAACTGGATGTCCCATTGATCAGGCTCACGACGCGGGCCCGGTCGCATTGCCTGGCGTCACGACATCGACTGCCCCAGGGCATATGGCGCTGTCATCGGACCACAAATCGACCAGCATCCACCTGGGGACACTTCGACTCGTCATCTTTGGAGCTCCTGAAGGTAAGTGGAAAAGAACTGGTGCGTATAGTGTTGTATACCGGGTGTAGGGTCAATGCTGCTGTTGGTGTGATCATCGCTGATTTGGCGTATTCTGGTGTGGGAATGGAGAAATGGTTGCCAATTTTTCTCACCGAATGGCCCAGGCAGGTTGGCTTGCTTTTTGTCGGTTGGAAAATCCGATTCGCGCTTGAAAAAGTTGTTGGGTAGCTGGCACAGTGTTGCCCGTGTCAATGGGGGCACCTGCAAATATCCTGAACGAATCACACCATGCCTCGCCTGAACTTCACTGGACGCCGACGCATCTCACACAGTCACGTACAAATCAGCGTGACCGGAATTGGTGGCATTGAAACCTTCCATGCCAGGCTGGAGTTAGCGTCTTATAAATTTCCACCAACGGCGAGAGTTGTCATTGAAGCCTACCGGCAGCTTGAGCTTTCCCGGTTTGAATTTGGAACTGTCGAACAGATTGACGTGCCTTCCAACTGTCGACTGTCCGAATTTGGATCACTGTCCGGTTTGAGGTTCCGGGTGAAAATTGTTTCGACAGATGTTCCCCGAGGTCGGTTGCTGGGTGTTGCGGATCGAATTCATCCGCAGGACAGCCATCGTGAATCGTTGTTGCGTGTACCGCTGCTGCCGGTGAAATCGCAGGACCTGGGACGTGAGGTCTGGCGTCTGGATTTCTCGGATGAACCTTTATTGCTGGTGAATTCTCGATTGGTGTCTCGCAAAGCACTTGTGCAGACCAGTGAATTTCAGTCGATGGTGCTTCCGGAGATTCTGCGATCCATTCTGAATCGAATTGTGCTGGTTGATCAGGTTCGCAGCGGGGACGACAACGACGACTGGAGTGCACGCTGGCTGAATTTTGCCGCCTCTTTACCGGGTTCGGGGGTGCTGCCGGAACAGGCCGACATGGAGCTGGATCACGACTGGATTGACATGGCCGTCGGATCTTTTTGCCGCTGGCGAGGTGTTGATCGGCAGTTTGTCAGCTTCTGGCAGAATCGAGTGACGGAAATGGCAGCGTCCGCCGATGACAGCTCTGAAAGTACGTCGGAATCTCCCGAAACGTCGGGTGTTCAGGCTGACTGGTAGTCGAAAGTTATCCAGGCCTCAGACAAATTGCAGCCGCAGGAATTTGATCCGGCTGGCCATTAGAGTTGATGTTGACAGTTAATATCAACAATCTTAAAAAGCCCTCGCTGAATTGCCGATGATGGTCGGAGAAGGGGGTCAGGGACTGTGAACGCTGCAAGGTCCGCGTCTGCTCAGTCAGATACGCTGCATGATTTGCGGCGGCAGTTGAATAAGTCATTCACGGTGGGCATCACTCAGGATGTCGTGGCGTCCGACTATTCTGCGCTGAACCAGCTTCTGCCGGATGGTGGATTTCCGACAGCTTCTCTGGTGGAATGGGTGAGTGATCAGCCTGGATCCGCGGCCACCACCGTCGCCCTGAATTGTCTGCGGCCACAGTTAAAAAAGCCCGGATGTCTGGCGGTGATTGACAGCCGACGAGACTTTTATCCACTGGCTGCCGGCAGTGCCGGAATTCCCCTGAGTCGCCTTCTGCTGATTCGACCGCCACAACAGGAAATGCTTTGGGCACTTGAACAAACGGCAAGGTCGGTGGGAGTGCGGGCCATTCTTTGCTGGCTGGATCGAGTTTCATCGACGGCGTTGCGGCGTCTTCAACTGGCCGTCGAACGAAGCGGCGTCACCATATTTTTAATGCGCCCGTCTTCGGTGCTGATGCAATCGTCGTGGGCGGATCTGCGTTTGCACGTTTCACGAGTCACGTTACCCTGCCACGATGTTGGCAAAGCGATTTCCATTCGTGTTCTGAAGTCGCGTCAGTCTGTTTTGCAACGTCAGCAAAGTGTGCTGCTGAAGATTGATGATGAAACGGGTGCTTTGTTTACGATTCCCGAACTGGCCGATCCAGCGTCTTCAGCAACAACTTCTGCTGACAGCCGCGTCACCCGGATCACAGACGGCCAAAGGTCTCTCAAATCCTGAACCCCTGGCTATCCATTCGCCAATGCCGGTTACACAATCGGGGGTTGCAGCTGCCAGTGCTTCTCATGAAGCCAGACCGTCCGGAACTCGCGACGCAGCCGGACGTTCAGAAAGGACGCATTCGCTCAGGCAGACCTCTGGTCGCGGAAAATCCGTGAAAGGCGGGGCAAAGGAACTGGAGCTGACGGATCTGAAATGGATTCGAACTCTGTTTCCGGCAGCACGCAACGGGCCTGCTGTAATCGCTGTCTGCGACCAGGCATGGCAGCGAGGTGTTCGGCCGGGAATGCCCCTGGCCGAAGCTCGAAGCATGGCCGTTCCTTTGCTCAATCAACGCAGTCACCAAAGCGCAGGTCGCAGCAGAAGTCAACGGGAAGTCAAAACTCCGCCAGAAATCCAGTTCCGTGAATGGCAACCTCTGGAAGATCGCGCCGGTTTGATTTCTCTGGCCGAACTGACTCGTCGGTTCTCTCCGGTCACAGGGCTTGATCAAATGCCTGCACCGGATTGTCTGATTCTGGAGATTACCGGATGTGGGCCCTTGTTTGGCGGCGAATCGGCCCTGGCAGAACAGCTTCTCAGGACCATGCAGTCGAATGGCTATCGATGTCGTGTCGCGGTTACTGACAGTATTGCGGCGGCATGGGCATTTGCTCATTATGATGGCGACGTTCGGATGGCCCGAAGCTCTGGGCGAGGTCATATTCGATCGGTCAGTACCCCGGCAGGTCGGGATCAGACACTGAACCTTCCTATTCTGATTATGCCACCCGGGCAGCATTCAGATTCAATGGGGCGACTGCCAGTTCACGCGGCGCGGCTGCTTCCTTCGGACATTGATGTGCTGTCGCAACTGGGGTTGCTGACCATTCGGCAATTGTTGGATTTGCCGCGAGAAGACCTGCCATCGCGACTGAGTATAGACGGTGTTCGGCGAGTGCAGCAATTGGCTGGTCTGGATGACGAACTGATCGTTCCGATTCCCGAAAGCAGCCCCATCGAGGCAGAATGGAGCTCTGAGTTTCCCGCCTCTCAACACGATGAGATTCTTCAGGTTTTGAATCATCTGGTCGCTCAAATGGCCGAACAATTCGTCAGTCGTCATGTTGGCTGTATTCGGTTAAAAGGCGAATTGCATTGTCTGACTGAAGGTGCATCCAGCACCGATGTTTCGCTCAGGACTCAGTCGATTGAGAATGCGTCGACACTGCCCAAAAAAGAAATGCGGACTCTGATTGTCGAAACGGTCAAACCAACTCAGGCAGCAGACCTGCTGATGGATGTGTTGTCGCTTCGACTGGAAGCCATGAAGCTGTCGCTGTCGGTCGAAAAAATCCATCTGCTTGCGACGACGTGCCCACTTCCGACAGCCCGCCAAAAGGATTTATTTGACGAGACACAGCATGTTGTCCCATCAGATGAACTGGCAACGCTGATTTCCCGGCTGAATGGTCGCCTGGGGGCGGATGCTGTGCTGGTGGCACGCCAGGCCGATGATGTCAGGCCAGAGTATTCGGTTCGACTGACGCCTGCTGTTCCTGACCTTCAGGGGGCTACTTTGTCGCTCAACCGCGAGGACGTCGTTCATCAACTGGCGACGCCGGCTGAGGGGGACGGCAGAACGTCTGCAGTGACGACTCCACTTCGCCCGGTACGACTTCTCTCAGCGCCATTTCTGCTTCCGCAGCGAACGAGTGCTGCCCTGATGATGGAAGGAATTCAGTGGCAGGGACAATCGTATCGGATCGAACAAATTATTGGCCCCGAACGTCTGCAAACGGCATGGTGGCACGACGATGCGATCCAGCGCGATTACTACCGGGTTCGGACTACGGTCGGGTCTTTGTTCTGGATTTATCGGGATCTGGTGACAAATCAGTGGTGGCTGCACGGTCTTTTTGATTGACGAGAGTCACAGCATCCAGACATGAAGTGTCTACGTCGGATCGGGACCGGTTGAGTCAGAACTACCCGGTTGCAGCAGAATTGTCGGGTTCGTCTCTTTTTCGGCAGGTGCCTGCGGTTCAGAATCGACTGCGGCTTTGCTCAGATCCTTCAGATTCAGGCCGGACTGATGCAGGAAGTACATTCCAAGAGTCGTGACAGGAATATACATGCTGACGTGGTAGTAAAGGGATGCACCCAGCACGAGCGATGGATCCGGCTTAACCGCCTGAGCACCCATAGCAACCTTAAAGCAGATCTGGATGACGCCAAAGTAGCCTGGCGTTGATGGAATTGTGACGCCCATCGCGGTGACGCCCGTCACAATCATTCCCGTTGCAAATGTAACGGGGATTCCGAATGCACGCAGGGCAACCCATGCGATCATTCCATTGAACAACCACTGCACCAGGGAACTGACGGTGATCATCAGCACCATTTTCCCGCTGCGAAGGGAGGACAACCCTTCAGCACCACTGGCAAGCATACCGACGATCTTGTCGGAAAGACTGTGGGGAATAAAAGGCACTTTGCGACATACGGCCCGCAGCAGATTCAGAAACGAGTCCGTCCAGATGAGATAAACGGCGACGCAGACAACCACTGCGGCAGAGGCTGCGCCGAAAAACAGCGCTGCCTTGCGGTATTCTTCCGGCAAATCCGCCGAATACATCAGACCAATTGAGAACCATGCAAGGATGGCGAGGACATCAAAGATTCGTTCCAGCACAACGGTTGAAAGAACAGTGCTGGCCGGAATTCCATAGCGACGGCGAACGATGAACACACGAACGAATTCGCCAAGGTGGGCCGGCAGGAGATTATTTGCAGCGAAGCCGATCAGCATGGGGGGGAAAAGTTCGCGGACGGTCAACTGCCGCACGGGAGACAACAGCCAGACCCAACGCTGTGTCTTCATCCAGTAGAAAGCGAAGAGAAGACCGAGCATGGCAGGCAAAGTCAGGTAATTCGCCTGGGCAAACCCGGTCTGTAATTCATCGATGTTGGTCCCTCTCAGTGACGCTGCAAAGCAGGCGACCGAAACACCAATACCAAAGATCAGGAAGAACAGTCGTTTCATTTCGACTCAGCAGGCAGAGACCGGATTCTGGCATTGCGAATGCGACCAGTGGTCTGCCATGTCGCAAACCCAAGTGGCTTTGATCGTTCCATTTCGAACCGAACGGAAATGCGTCGCCCTTCGGTTTCCACTTCGACCATGTGATCGTCATCGACCCACGCATCAATGCGCTTATCGGTGACAATCAGGCGGATCTTGTACCACTTGCCCTTTTCGAATTCACGATAGGATGTTGTTTCGTTTTCTGAAGCATCCATTCCGTCGAGACTGGATAACCCGCAAACTCCGCCGCCCCAGCCTCCCAGGATCAAAGAGCATGAGGCATCTGCCACGGGGAAGGTCAGTCCGGCAAAGAAATCGCTTCCGGCAGAGCGCTGAGCTTCGTACTGAATTTCGTAGTTGATTTTCGGGATTTTCTGCTCCGTATGCGCGCCGGACAATTCCGCTCCCTGGGTAATGACCATGGCACCATCTTCGACGAAAACATCTCCCTCGCCCCCAAAATTCGTCACCTTCCAGTCTGTCAGGTCTTTGCCGTTGAACAGCATTTTCCAGCCATCATCCTTCCCGGCAGCCGGCTTTTCATCCTTCGGAGCCACCAGGTCTGTTGGTTCTGCTGTCAGGGTTTTCTCCTGAATCGGTGGGCCAGGAGGTTTTGACTGAGCCAGTACCGGTGATTGAGCGAACAATGCAGTCACAGCAAAGGCCAGGCAGGCGTTCGTTCGACAGAATCGGCTTATACCCGGAGATGAACCGGGCAAACGCGGCATGGATTTGACGGCGCGGCTGAGATATGGCATGAACAAGCAACTCCTGTGTTGAGTATTTGTGATGTGACGGTGACCGGGATGTTAAAGTCTTGCATGACAACATGCACGCCCTGCCATCCTATCATGATCAGGCCGCTGGCGAAGTGAAAAACAGCCTGGGGCTCCGAAGACTGGACGCTGTTCGTTTTGTCGAGGGTTCTCGAGTCTGCTGTTTCGATAGCCGATTGAAGCGAGTAGGTTGTCGGATGGGTCAACGCTGTCAAGAATGTTGGCTGTTATGTCCCGCAATGGCCGTCACTTCGCCGTATGGCCGTGTCAAATCT
>JAGQQE010000029.1 GCA_020426345.1 Planctomycetaceae bacterium | reverse complement strand
AAGGTTCTTTTCTGTGACGGTCACCATCCGGACGGATTTGCTTTCCATGTCCTCCAGCTCCATATCACCCAATAAACCGGGATTGGCCTCCCTGGGGTCGAAAAGCTGCAGAACGTGGGCGTCGAATCGACGAAAACGAAGTTGATCGAGCCCTTTCTGAAAGCCATGTTCGTCGAACAGATCACTGATGATGACGGCAAGACCTGACCGTGATCCGCGGTGCAGGAGACCCTGAACGGCTCGCTCCAGATTTGTATCCTGCCCGCAGGTTGGAAGTTCTTCCAGAAACTTCATCAGCGGCAGAATACGGGCCTTGCCTCGCGTGATCGGGAACTCCCTGATGATTCCGTCGGCATAGGCGACCACTGCAATGCGATCCAAATCTGCCAGGGCGATATAAGCGAGTGCTGCGGTCAGGTGTCGGGCAAGATCAAATTTTGCTGGTTGTCCGAAGGCCATGCTTCGCGAACAGTCGAGCATCAGATACACATGCAGGTCCTGCTCTTCCTGAAATCGTTTGAGAAGTAAGTCGCCGTGCCGCGCGTAGATATTCCAGTCCAGGTATCGAAGGTCGTCTCCGGCGGTGTATTCCCGGTGATCGGAGAATTCAATTCCGGAGCCCATCTGTGTTGTTCGCCGTTGTGCCAGCAATGTTCCCCGAAACACGCGTTTCGACATGATCGAAAGGTATTCCAGTCGTGTCAGGAAATCCGGTGGAAAGAGCATTGTTCGCCTTCGATGCCTGCGGTGGCGGAACCAGCGTGGGTTGGCTGTGAGCTATGCTGCGGACAGGGCGTCTTCCGGGACAGCAGAAAGTATTTTCGCAATCACTTCATCCGCACTGATGCCTTCGGCCTGTCCCTCAAAGTTCAGGATCATGCGGTGTCTCAGCACCGGAGTGGCCATGACTCTCAGATCTTCTCTGGCGACATGGTAACGATGATCCAGGATCGCTCGAATTTTGGCTCCCAGGATCAATGACTGGAGACCGCGAGGACTCGAACCGAATCGTACATACCTCTTCGTGGGTTCTGATGCCAGTTCATGATCCGGATGAGTGGCAACAATGATCGCAATTCCGTACCGGCGAACGTCGGAACCGATGGGGATCTGTCTCGCCAGAGCAGACATTGTCAGGATGCGATCCCCCGTCATGATGGCGTTCGCCTCAGGTCTTTGTGATTCGGTGGTTCGGTCGAGAATTGTTTCAAGATCACTGACGGTCGGGTATCGCACAAGCAACTTGCAGAAAAAACGATCCAGCTGCGCTTCCGGCAGAGGATACGTTCCTTCCATTTCCAGTGGATTCTGTGTGGCCATCACGAAGAACGGCTCCGACAACTTATGAGTCACGCCGGCGACTGTGACCGAATGTTCCTGCATCGCCTCAAGCAAAGCAGACTGAGTCTTGGGTGTTGCACGATTGATTTCGTCGGCCAGCAGTACATTCGAGAAGATTGGACCTTTCTGAAACTCAAATACTTTTCTTCCATCATCGGCTTCGCCAATCACCTGAGTACCGATCAGGTCTGCCGGCATCAGGTCGGGCGTGAACTGAATGCGATGAAATTCAAGATGCAGTGCTTCGGCCAGCGTTCGAACAGTCAGTGTCTTTCCCAGTCCGGGTACACCTTCGAGCAGGACATGTCCACCGGCGATGAGCGAGATCAGCATGTCATCGAGGATCTCGGACTGCCCCACGATGACTTTTGATATTTCTGACTTCAGGTTCTGAAAGTCGCGGCGAAAATCGTCCAGCTGTTGTTTGAGGACATCATTGATGCTCATTCACCGTACTCCCTGTTTGTGCAGATGCTTTGTCTTCCGAAGACATCGCCTGAGCGATGCTGGTTCTTGTTCATCCGTATGATAACCGTCATGTATAGCACTCGGTTTCGGAGATAGAGACATCGCGACGTGTGGTCAATGCCTGCAGAAAGGATTCGGCAACCAAAGGTCGCTCCTGATGTTTTCGCAAATAAGTCAGTAGGCCGAATGCTCCTGTGCGAGTAGCATGCTACTCATGCGGGTGGCCACTTTCCAATCGAACGCCACCGGTAATTGTGCTCGAACGAATAACCGCGTTTCTGTTTGCGGAGGCGTTCCATGGACGCGTTGCCCTTATTTTCCCCTGTCAGGATCGCCCCTCTGCTTTGTGGCCTGATCCTTTGGTTTCTTTCGTGCCATCCGTCCGGTAGACACGTGGTTGCTGATGAAAGGCAGGTCGAAGCTGATCTGTCGGAGCTTTCGGATGACGAAATCCGGCAGGTCAAAACGGCCGAACGATTCTTCAGTATTCTCGAAAAGAACCCACGTCTCGGAACGGCCCTTGACCGGGTCTATGGGCACCACGTTGAGTTTGGGACATTGAATTCGTTCCTTGAAACCCTGAAGAGCAGAGCTGCCGCACAAAACAACAACGGCGCCCTCTGGATGCTGCTGGGAATGTTTGAGTCACAGAGAGGCAATGATGCCGCAGCTGTAGACGCACTGCTCAGGGCTGACGAGCTTCGTTCGGAAGATGCGCTTTCCAGTTACTATCTGGGACAGGCGCAATTGCGTGTGGGGCAGTCTTCGGAGGCAGTTGCTTCTTTCGAACGTGCGATCAGTCGCAAGCCGGCCCGGGCTGACCTGCTGGAGATTTTTCAGACACTTGGTCGCGTTCATCAGCGTGCCCAGCGGACTGAAGATGCGATGAAGGTTTGGCAACGGCTGGAGTCGTTGTTTCCGGACGATCCACGAGTGCTCGAACAAATTGCTGTGACACTGGCCGAAGAGGGGCAGCCCGCCGCTGCATTGAGTCGCTATCAGAAACTGGCTGGGCTTGTTCGCGACGACTATCGAAAAGTGGTTTATCAGGTGGCTGCCGCGGAACTCACGATTAAGACCGGCCAGAGAGATGCTGGTATTGAAGCTCTTGAGCAGGTACTGGCTGATCTGAATCCTGAGAGCTGGCTCTATCGCGATGTGCGTCGCCGAATTGAAGAGGTGTTTCTTCGATCGGGAGATCAGGATAGTCTTGTCAGTTATTACCAGCGGTGGATTGAGGAACATCCGGATGATATTGAGGGGATGACTCGTCTGGCCCGATTCCTTGCGTCATCAGCCAGGGTGCCCGAGGCAACCGACTGGATGGAGAAAGCATTGAAGCTGGCTCCATCGCGAACCGACTTACGCAAAGCGTTTATTGATCAGTTGGTGGATGACCAGCGGTATTCAGAAGCAATTCGTCAGTACGAACTGTTAGCCGCGGCAGCTCCGGGAAATCCTGATTTTCTTCGTGAATGGGGAAAGCTGGTTCTGCGTAATAAAGAAGTCCCTGAATCGGAACGCAGACAGGAAGCAGTTCGAATCTGGAATCAGATTCTTGAAACACGCCCTGATGATGCATTGACCACGTCACAGGTGGCCGATCTGCTTCGTCAGAACAAGCTGAACGAAAGGGCTGAACAGCTTTATCGCCGTGCAATCGAACTGGCGCCCGCTGATCCCCAGTACCGCGAGTACCTTGGTGAATTTCTTCACATTCAAAAGCGTTCGGACGAAGCGCTGATTGTCTGGTCGGGGATTGCAGAAGGTGATCGTCGCAACGCAGCGAATATCACCCGGCTTGCGGAAGTCTACAACAGCTTCGGATTTTCGGATAAGGCGATCATTGAAATTGCCGAGGCCGTCAGCATGGATCCCGGGGATTTCAGTCTTCAGATTCGTTCTGCCGACTATCATATGAAAGCCGCCAAATTCGACGAAGCCCTTGCATTCGTAAATGCTGCCGACATGCTGGCATCCAATGATGACGAGCGCGATGCCGTCATTCAGCAGCGAATCGAAGTCCTTCAGGCGAGTCAGCGGTTGGATTCTGTCGCTGATGAATTGCTTGCAACGCTTAAGCGCAAGGGTGATGCAACCCGGAATGACTGGTATACGGTTGCCCGGTATCTCGAAGCCGCACGCCGGTGGGCGGATGCGAACGAAGCAATCGACAACGCCATAGCAATCGATTCCAGGTCGATTCCTTCCATGACGGTTGCCGCACGAATTGCTGAAGCTTCGGGCGATTATGGTCGCGCATCACAGATGAATCGCACGCTGTCAGAAGTTGATCGTCGGTCACGCGGTGACCACCTGATGAACGTCTCTCGGCTTGAAGCTCAGATGGGCCGGACCGAGGAGGCATTGAAAGCGGCCCGGGAATTAATTGTGTCGGCACCGGGAAATACGGACAACTATGAATTCTATGCGCAGACCTGTTTCCGGCTGGGGCGTGCCGACGAAGGGCTTGAAGCGCTTCGGAAAGCGGTTCGGATCAATCCTGGCGAACCGCACCTGATCATGTCGCTGGGGGCTGCACTTGCCGAGCAACTGCGAACTGATGAGGCCATCGAAGTGTACTGGCGCGCGTTCGATAAGTCGGAGGAAGTTGAAGACAAGGTCGGTCTTTCCATGAAGCTGACTCCGTTGTATCAGCAGATCAATCAGCTGGAGAAACTGATTGAACGGTTCGAACGAGATCGCAGGGAAGAAGATAAACGACGCGAGATGACCATCTGCCTTGCTCAGGCATGGCATACTGCAGGTGATATCAGTGCGGCTCGACAGGAACTGGAATCGTTGCTGAGTGAGGATACTCGCGACACAAATCTGCTGAATCAACTGGCGAAGCTTTGCCAGGATGGTGCTGACCTGGAGGCTGCCATCAGCTATCAGCGCCAGCTGGTGGCGATAGCCCCGGGGCACGAAACAGAATTTCCGCTTGCCGGCATGCTGATGACGAATGGTCAGGTAGACGCAGCCAGGGAGATCTTTGTCAAGCTGACACAAAGTGAAGAGGACCCCGTACGCCAGATTAGAGCCCTGGATTCTCTGATTTCTCAGGGGAACTATGAATCAGCCATCGGAGTCATTGAACCCCTTCTGGCTCAGAATCGTGACGACTGGGAGCTGCTCTACCGTGAAGCAGTTTCGTGGGCACTGCTGGAACGTACAGATGAAGCAATCAATCGATTCAAACGAATCCTTGCATTGAATCAGCCTTACGACTCCCTGGGGCGATCAGCGGAAGCAAAGCTAAAACAGGCCCAGGCCAAAGCAAAGTCGGATAATCTCCGTGGCATCACAACCAGCGTTCCGCAAAAGCAGTCGCCTTTAGCGATGCGAGGCATGGCGTCCGAAGTTCAGATGGCAACGGGGCTCACAGCCAATAACCGGTACTATGGATCGAACAGTCCTCCTCCGATCTGGACTCCCGAAGCCTACGGTGTTGCGAGAATGGCCGCGTTCGGCTGGCTGATTCGGTATGAGGATGAAGCTGCCGATTCGGCCCGATCTTCGCGAGCCAATGCGGAAGCTCCCACAAAGGAAACGCACGACGCCAATCCATCCATTGTGGAGTCAATCCACGCGAGGGCCAATGCTGAAAATGCCACACGCCAGGCGATCTATGATTCTCTTTATGTTGCCCAGTTGAAGAATGATTATTTGCGCGTGTTCAACATTGCCCGGCGACTGGCGAAAGCAGGAGGGGTGGAAGAACAGCAGTTTTTTCTGACTTCACTGAACCTTCGCAACCTGGATGCGAATCAGGCTGGTCGGGGGAGCTCGAATGCACTGAACGCGACAAAGGTTGCTTTGAGTGACGATGACCTGCAACTGCTTCGAGACTGTTATGAAGGGTTGAGTCAAGAGAATAAGAGTATCGATCTGTCTTCGATGTACGGCAGCAATGTTGCTTACGGTTCGAATGGTCAGGTCTACATACTGATCGGTGGTAACTATGTGCAGCTTGCGGGTGTTTTTCGGGGAGAAGGCGGATATCTGAATACGCTCGTTGAAGAACTGCGTCTGGCTGGGAAAACGGATGAAGCCCTGAAGCTATTGAATGAACGGCTGCGGAGTGCATCATCTGCGATAGAGCTGGGGGCATCTCTCGCTCTCCTCATTCAGGAAGAGCGATTTGAAGAGCTCCCCGAGTACTTTGACCGCTGGCATGCGGCAGCGCTTGAACAAATTGCTGCAGCTCCGGTTGTGACTCCCTCAAGGCGGCAGACCCAGTCGCCTTCGAATACAGCATCGGCCAATGTGCTGCAGGCGACTACCAACACGATTCAGCAGTGGATGGGGCATCTTGGTACAGAAGAGGAACACAAACAGATCCTGTCAATTCTTGAACGTTGTCTGGATGTGGCGGAGGCTGAAGCGAAACATCGTCGACTTGTTGAGGCGACGATGTCAGGACGAACCCGGTCGAATTCCCTTGCAGCACCATCAACCCATCGCGTCGTCGTTTACACCGGAAAAGAACAAACCAGCGCGAATCTCACATTTCCACCGCCCAGTACATGGATGAGCAACGCAGACTGTTCATTGTTGTATCAGGCCTACGAATCATTTCGAAAGAATGACATCAGCACGGATATGATCGAGATGCTCCGCAAGCGTGCTGCTCTCAACGAAAGTAAACCCGTTGACCCTGATCGGCAGATATGTCGGCATATGCATCTGTCTGCTGTGTTATGGTGGGCAGAAGAGCAGGATGAGGCTGTAGACCTGATGGCGAGTGTTGCTGAGATGTCTCCGGAGAATCTGTCGCTGCAGTTCAACCTTGCCAATATGTATCAATCGCGCGGAGATTTTGAGGACGCCTTGATCATTATTGATCGGATTCGACCACGTGATCAGAAAGTCCTGCAGCAAAAGGAACTTGATGCCCTCGCACTTGCAGAGCGTCTGGGAGATACTGATCGAGCTCGAAGCGCTGCCGAGCGATTATTTGGTTTGCGACTCGATGCGCAAACGCAACTTGGACTCGTGGATCGGATGCGTCGTCTTGGCTTAAGTGCAATGGCGGACGCAGTCCTGGCACGGGCAGAACGCACCGCGACCAATCAGACGTCTTCGCTCGCTTCGCTCATGATGCTTTATCAGGGGCAGGGAAAAACTGAGCAGGCAAGTCAGCTGGCACATCTGCTTTTACGAAAGACGCCCTCCCCTGTTTCTCTAAACAATCGTTCCGGCCGGAATCCCACCCGATATCGGACAAGTGACAGCAACTTTCGGGCTCTGGCCCTTCAGTTTCTTCATCGTTCCGGTGGATTGAATGTTCTCATCGAGCAACTCGAAGCACAGCTGGAACGTTCACCGGAGTCGATCCTGCCGATGCAGCAGTTGATCGAATTTTATGAAGTCAGCGGTCAAAGCGATAAGGGTCTGAGTTTGCTGGCAAAGGGGATTGAGCTCCGTCCGGATTCGCCAGTTCTTCGGCTCCATTTTGCCAGGCAACTTGAGAAATCCGGGAAGCACGGCGAAGCATGCGACCAGTATCTCGAGCTGATAAAGATACAACCGAACTGGGTTACCGAGGATCTCTATCAGATCGATCGTGTCTTCAGTCAGGCCAAGCGCAAAGTAGATCTGGTAAAATCGTTGAGTGAAATCAACATGAAACAGATCCAGGAACCATGGTACATAATTAATACCGCCTCAAATCTTCTGCAGGATGAATCGTCGTTGGATGCCGGGCTGACATTGCTGGAGCGAACGTTCGAGGCATTCCCGAATTACAGACGAAACATGTTGGATAGTTTTCGTAATGAAGCGATTTGGAAGAACGATCGTGTCTACGAATTCGCAAAACAAGTCGTTCTTCCATCTGCTGCAGATATCCAGTCGAATCCATGGACAGGTCTTGACCAGATCAATTCCTATTCGAGTAACGGTCACGTAGACGTTTTCTTTCACCAGATGCTGAATGGTTTGAAGAAGACAGATAAGGTCGCGGATCTTCAGGCTTCGATCCGGCAGCGATTGAAGGATCAGCCCGGGTGGCACAGCGGCAATGCAATGCTGGCTTTAATTGACTTGTCCAGCGGCAAAAAGGATGAGGCAAAGCAGCGGCTTCAGGAACTGGTAGAGAATAAAGAGAGGATGTCGACGATGCCGGCAGAAGCCTGCTGGGTGATCGGACAGGAACTCGACCAGTTCGAGGAAACTCGCGATCTGGCAATGATGATGTTCGAAAACGCGGTGACAGTACCGTCCGGAAGTTCGATGAATCAGATTCAGTATTCTCCCGTGTCAAAGCTGGTGGACAGCTATATTCGCGTTGGTCGAGAGAATGATGCGCGTGAGTTACTGCTGAATCAGCTGAACGCATCGCGTTTTGACAGTTATGACGAGGAATATGCGTCCTACCAGAGGATTGAAAACTCGAAATGGGTCGCTGAAAAAATGATGAAAATGCAGATGCCCGTTGACGCCCTCAGGCTTTATCGGGGCCTGCTTGATACACCCGAGCGGTTGGCTTTGGCAGGCAGATGGAATGGTCGAGAAGCAGACTACTACCAGTCGCTTGCTCGCAAAGGTCTGAACTCAGCATTGAAGGCCGTTACCGCTGAAAACGCAGACAGGGTGGTAGAGGAACTATTGAATGTTCGCGATGATCTCCGATCCGGCAGGTCCGTTCTCGACCTGATGCTTGTCGTCCCGGAACCCGGGGACTTGCAGGAAGAACACATCAGAAGTTCTTACATTGACTTACTGTCGGCTCTTTCCGGTGAAGATGAAATCGCCGACAGGATTGCCGGGCGAATAGCGATTCTGCAACAACAGCATCCCCGGGATTTGTCAATTGCCGTCGCAGCCGTGACGCTGAATCTGAAGAAACAAAGGGCTGACAGTTCAGAGGCGGTCGAACGGCTGTTGAAACTGGCCAGTGATTATACTCTGGATGAAATCCCGGCGGGCAGAAGGCCGAATTCCAGGCAAAGACGAGAAGCCTCGCAGTTGATACCCCTCTGGCTGGTCGCCCGGCAATGTATTGGACATGACGATTTGCATGACCAGGGCATGAAGCTGTCGGAACTTTGTCTCGTCGCTTCAAAACGTCAGGTTGGTATCAAAGAAAGTTCTGCGATTCTGTACGATCTGGGTGATCTCCTCCTGAAGGCCGGACACAAGCAAGAAGCAGAAGCCTGTTGGAGTCAATTGCTTGATCTGGCAACGGAACGTCCTGTCCGCCGTAAACCGGAATCGGAACCACGGACCGGGCTCAGGTTACCGCATCATTCGGAAACTTTGCCGGATCGGGGTAACCCACTTCCAGCCTGCGTCACACAACTTGCAGACGCAGACTGCGTCACACAAGGACATGCTGAAGGTGGCTCGAACACGATGAGCCAGAAGAACGGGCTGCTGACACGTCTGGTCGCTCTGGGGGTCATGTCGGTATGCTGGGATTTCTCCACATGCGGGATGGCTCTGTCGCAGGAATCCGTGATTTCGATTCAGGACGGTGTCGACGCGGCCTCGGAGCCCGGGAATTCTTCCTCACCTTCTGAGCTGATCCCGCCGCTGACGGTTTCACAATTTCGGATGGCCATCGTCGTTGCAAAATCGGCGGCTGGAAATGGTATGCCGGACCTGTCTCGCAGAGCCGTGCGAGAATCTTTACTGGGAGGATTTCCAGTTGCTGATCCCGTATTGAGCGAGCCGAATTCATCCCGACGCATTATCCGACCATCCACATCAAATGCAGTCGACCCCATTGAACTGGAAGTGGTGAGTGCTCTGAAAGAGATTCTCGGGCTGTGGAAAGGAGACGCATATCCAGCCTCAGAAACATATCACCTTCTCAAGTCGATTGTGTTGCCGGAGAATCGCCCCCGGGAGATTCGACTTTATGTAACGGCGTCTAACATCTCCGCAGCCCAGGTGGACAGTCTGGCAGAGCCTCTCGTCTCGGCGGCCTATGATTCAAAGCAACTTGACGATTTAAAGTCTGCGACATCCCTGCGGTCCGAAGCAGGCACTTCGGCGATAGTCCTGCGGTGCCTGATAGCAATTCGTCAGGAGGATCACCCAACTGTGATGGACTGCCTGACGGGTCTTACTGAGCAATTGCAGAAAGGGCTTTCTACAAGCGACCAGCATCTTGCACTTCTGGCTGCTTTACGGGCATTTGATAACAGGGAGCTGAAATCTTCTTCTTTTCCGATTCTCCGCCAGATCCTTCAACTTGAATTGCAGGCATCCTCTTCTGGTAACCGGGAACCTGATCCTGGAGGAAAACTGGCTGATCTTGTGAATCGCCATCTGGCGGAAACAGGTGATCAGAAATCGGTAAGTGAATACTTTGAAAATGTAATGACAGCCCGGCAACCCTTCTACAGTCGTTATAGCGGCAACTATGGGCTGTACAGGCAACAGCAGGATCTTGCACAACTTGCCCAGCGGGCGGCTGGATTGAAGATGCCCGGCATTGCGTTGGATTACCTTGGTCGTGCCACGGATTTTGAGGTGGAGGAATATGGTCGACCTAACATGAGAACAACACTGGCGAGTTTGGTGCGCCATGTCAGACGATTGCCTGCCAGCGATGGCTACTCAGCGTGGCATCAGTGGACAATGCCGGTTCAGGGCCGAAATACCCTGCGTGTACTCTTCGAGACTACGACACCGAAGATTATTCCTGAGCTGTTCATTGATTCGAAGGAGCAAGCTGCCACTCAGGTGAACGAGAGGTTGCTGAGTAATCTGGCGGAACTGGTTGAGTCCGGCAAAAGAGCAGGAAGGCTTGCAGATCTGAGGCAGGAGGTTCAGAAGCTTGCAGAGCAAAAAGCTGCTTATGCAGACATCCTTATGGCTTTGATCATGATTGCTCAGGAGGATACCGCCAACGGTCTTCCCTATATTCAAGGGCTGCAGGAAACGTTTCAGGATCGTATGAAGGCAGCGCCAGGGCAGTCTCGCCAGCAACGGCCGACGTCGCACGGAGACTATCTGGTGTATCAGGCCTGCCTGGATTCGCCTCAGTTCGTGTCTGTGTTTGAAGATCAACTGCCGCTGTTTCGTAAGCGTTTGCGGGACACATCACAACATGAGATGCTGCAGGATATCAACCTGGACTGGGCCCGACGTGTTTCTGCAGGTTCAAAGCCGGATTTGTTCGCACCGGGGGCAGATTTCACGCACTGGACGGCCGCGAATGCGAGCGAATCCAGTGGCAACTTGAATCCCTGGTGGACTGCCTACGAAAACCAGATTCTTCAACTGGGCGGCAGAGGTGGAAGCAATTTGTATTTTCGCTATCCACTGTCAGGTGACTTTGTCATTTCGATGGAGTGTTTTGAGGACGCATGGGCGGAGTGCGATGCAGGGTTTGGTGGGGTTGTCGTGCTCGGTCAGAATTCGGGTTCACAAACAACGATTCGATCGGTGTCCGGTCACGAAACAATTCATCGACCTCCTGCGATGAAACGCAGCCGTCCAGCCTATAATCATCTTACCATTGAAGTGAGGGGCAGTCGCGATACTGATCCGGGAAGCATTCGCTATCTGCTCAATAAACATCTTGTCTATGAAGAACCCTTTCGCCCAACAAGTCCCTGGTTGCTGCTGAATACGGAAGGGTCTCGGGTAAGTGCCTTCAGGAATATTCAGATTGAGGGCAAGGTAGAGATTCCGAAAAAAGTTGCACTCGTCATCGGCGATCAGATGGATGGATGGAACTGTTCCGTATTTGGTGATTCCCAGCCACGCAAACGACTGATGGCTGAGATGCCGAAAGACGAAAACGACAGCATCAGCTATTACCAACGGGATGAACCAGTGGAGTTCTCCTGGAATGCTGCTGACAGCACACTAACCGGGCGTGCGATTGAAGGCGCGGCGGATGATCAGCAAAGCTGGATCTACTATCAACGGCCATTGGTCTCAGGAGAGTCATTCGAGTACGAGTTCTACTGTGTCCCTGGCGAAACGGTGGCTCACCCAACGATCGGCCGAATTGCGTTGCTGCTTCAACCTGACGGAGTTGAATCGCACTGGATTGCAGATTCCTGGGATCAGTCCGTCAATGAAGTTGCATTGGATAATTCGGTCTTCGAACCTGAGATTCAGCGGAGTTCCGGGCAACTGGCACTGAAGGAAAACGACTGGAATCGCGTTCGCGTTCACCTGCTCGAAAATGTCGTCAACGTCTTTCTGAACGATACCTTGATTTGTGAACGCAGTTTAGAGCCGGAGGTCGGCCATCGAATTGGACTATTTCGCTATCGACGCCAGTCCTCAAAGGTTCGAAATCTGACGTTGTCGGGTGACTGGCCGGATGTGTTGCCTGCCGGAGAAGAACTACTGGAAGTCGCAGCAGCCGAAACAGAAGATGTAAATTATCCGGTCGCCGCGATTCTCGATGATGCCTCGATTGGGCCATTGGCTGGTGAGATCGTAATGGCCTCTCGGGAAATGCCATCGGACAAAGCCTTTGATTATCTGGCGGATTGGGTCTTACCTTCGGTGACACATCCAAATATCCGAATGCACTTTGTGCGAATGACGTCTGATCCGACACATTCAGAATCAGAGAGCCGGATCATATGCCCTGCAGTCGAACTTATCCGGACCGCCAGAATTTGCGGTCGGATCGATGAACTTTCATCGATGCTGGACAACTGTCAGCCGACAACGCCGCCACAACAGAATGCTCTGACAGCATTGAAGACGCTTCTAGCCATTGAGTCCGGCAGGCATGAATTGGCAACTCAACTGCTTGGAGAAATCTGGCAGGTCGTCAGACAACCCTATCCGAAAGGAACATCGGCCCGCGGGCGTCAGGCGGAATTCGTAGTCGCGTCGTTTGCGGGGCACCATCCGGCATACTGGGCAGCTGGCAGCGATATTGCCCGAAAACTGCGTGAGTACGAACGAAACTCTGAGAACGAGTCACACGATCAACACTTTCGCGAAACTGTCCACGGGTTAGTCGGAGATATCGAACGGTACGTGCGGTCCCTGGAAGCATCGCCCGTTTCGAAGGAACAGCGTTCATCGCAATGGTCGGCCGTTCCTTACTGGAAGCCGGAGCATCGGCTTTCAGGTCGTCGGCCTTCGACATGGTCGATGACGAAAGGCGTTGCTCAGCATTTCCCTGCCGAAACATGGAGTCAGCTGTATTTTCAGTCTCCGCTCAGGGGGCAGTTTGAAATCACAGCCTATCGTACCACCCACGGACATAAAGAAGTTTCAATCGGATGGGGTATGCATTCTGCAGAACCCCGGTATGACCTCAAAGCTGTTCGCATCGCTCGGTTAATGCATTCCTCCCGAGACAAGCTGGGGGAAGTGAATTTGCCCCGCTGGGATCAGCAGGCGCTGTTCCGGATTGTAGTGGATGGTCGTACGGTGAAGACATTCACGAACGGCGTCCTTGTCCACGAGGAAACGCTGGATGGGGACCCGGATCCCTGGTTGCTGCTGCAGACTCACAGTGCGGCGAATTATGCTTATGTCAGCAACCTTCGGATTCAGGGACAGCCCGAGATTCCTGATGAAATTGACCTGATCCGTATCGCCGGTATGTCATCCTGGCGGGCAGATTTCTTTGGTGAATGGTTTCGCACGGATGAAGATTCAGAAGATGACACTGCGCCATGGAGACGAGTAGGAGATGAACTTATTGGTCAGCTTGATACGAATACCAGCAGCAGTGATCGCGAATCCCTGATGATCTACCAGCGTCCCATGCTGGAAGATGGTGTCATTGAGTTTGAGACCTGGTACCAGCCTGGTGAATTCGAAGTTCATCCATCTCTCGGCAGTTCAGCGTTCCTGTTGTTGCCTGACGGTATTCGACGGCATCAGATTACCGGGGCGCAGCATAAATGGAATGACCGTCTTCCGGATAATCAAACACCGATTGAAGGGGCCACGGACGATCCCGGGCTGATTGAAGGTGAATGGAACAGGGTTCGCCTGGTTTTGAAGGGTGACGCCGTGACAATCTCCATCAACGGTCATGAAGCGGCGACAACCACGATTACGGATCCACCGAATGAACGGCAGTTCGGTCTGTTTCGCTATTCGCAGGGACGGAAATGTCGAGTTCGCAAGCTCCTCTATCGAGGCGAATGGCCCAAAGAACTTCCGTCCATCGCTGATCAGGTACTGGCAGCACCGGACAGTACAACGCCGGCTTCAGGCAGCGTCGTCATGGTTGATGAAGATCTCAGCCAGCCTCGCGAGACGCTTCAGGCCAGGCAATTGATATTGATTGGGCCAGAAGACCGAAGTGAAACCAGCAGCCAGGGGCTGCATTTGCATATGCACGACACAAAACGCTGGCAGGACAATCCCGGAATCAGTTTTCGGCAGCGAATCGAAGGCGACTGTGAAATGACGATAACCTATCAGGACGCTGTCATTACGCCCCAGAAAAACGGATGGGGAGTGAGTCTTGTCTTTGATGCAGTTCTCGATGACGAACAAAAGACTCGAGTGGAATGCAACCTTGGGCTCGATAAGAATGGTCAGTTGCGCCACAACACTCAACTATTGCGGAATCATCCGGGGCAGGCAAACCACAGTTTGGATCAGATCACCTATCATCCGGGAACTGCTTCTGGACAACTGCGGCTCGTTCGTCGCGGTGGCCAGATGGATTGCTTCATTCGCCCCGACGGCGAAGAGGCGTTTCATTTTCTGAATTCGTTTGCGATCGGAAACGCGGCCATCCGTCAGGTAAATTGTGGCGCAAAGTGTTCTGACGATGTCGCATCCGTCAATGTGATACTTACCCATTTCACCGTTCGGCAGGCTTCGCCTCAGAATGATGTCGTGAAATAAGAAAGACAACCGGGCAGTCAGCTACAGTTCCATCCGGTTGGAATTGTCTGTTCAAATGAGTTTTCGACGGATACTATGGACCCCGTTCGGGTGATCAAGCTTCCCACGCCGGCTCCTCCAAAGGCAAACAAGATGACTCAGCTTCACGAACGAATTCAGGCCGTTCTGGCTCGACAGCAGCAGGAATGGTTATGGCGATGTCTGTCTTTGGGGATGATTCTGGGTGGGTTTGTCTCGTGCGCGGTCGGATTAGCAAGACTTCTGCTTCAGGGGACTTTTGGATGGGGCTGGGTCGTTATGCCAGTGCTGCTGACCTCAGCGATTGGAGTTGTCTTTGCTCTCCTGACTCGCCGGTCAGTTCGAGACGCCGCCAAAGCCATTGATCGGGCTTGCAACCTGAAAGATCGCACCCAAACAGCGCTACAGTTTCTTCACGTTCGGTCGGACGAGCCCCTTCGACAATTGCAGGTACAGGATGCGGAAGCACACGCAGCCACCATCGTGCCGGAACAGGTGGTCCCGATACATAGTCCGGGGCTCTGGCCACTGGCCGTGTCGTTGACCGGATTTACCTTCATCCTGGCGTTCCTTTCCTCGCCTCCCATGGAATTGCATGCGTCGGAACAACCCAACGCTCTGATCGAAAAACAATCCGATCGTCTGGAGGAAGAACTTGAACAACTCAAACAGCTAAAGGAGGAAGTTGATAATCCGGAGCTGGAGCAATTGGTGAACGACCTGCAGCAGATGATTGAGCAACTCAGGGAGCCGGGGCTCGATCCTAAAGAAGCACTTGCGAAACTGTCTGAGATGGAAGCTTCGCTGCAGGAAGCGCAGCAACAGCTGGACGACCCACAGACAGCCGCCGATCTTCAACAAATAGGTGAAGCCTTGTCTCTGTCGGATGCTATGGCGACAGCTGGCGAGGCACTGTCGAAGGGAGAACTGGAAAAGGCCGCTGAACAGCTGGAGCAGCTGGAAATGCCGAAGCTCGATCGCAAAACCGAAAAGGCCGTGACCGAAAAGCTGGATAAGCTTCAGCAGTCGAGTCAGGATGGCCAGCCAAAATCAAAGACTCAGGATGCCGCAAGCCAGGTGAGTCAGGGGCTGTCACAGGGAAATCGAAGCCAGTTCCAGGATGGCATGAAGGGACTTGCCGGGGAAGCCCGTAAACGGGGGCGACGCAAGAAGCTTTCCAATCTCCTGAAGAAACAGTGTCAGTGCCTGAGTGAATGCAAGAGCGAGTGTGAAAGCGAATGTCGTAACCAGGCCGAAAGCAAAAAGAAAGGCGGAAGCAAAGCAGGCACTGCATCCAGTGGTAACGATCCCGGTGAAAAAACCGCAAAACTAAAGACCAACCCGGAAATGAACATCAAAGGCCAGGAATCCGCAAACGGTGATTCTGAGATTGAAAATGTGGCTGGTGATCCGCAGGAACAGGAAGCGGTCAGGGCGTACCGTGACAAAGCCAGCGACTACGAAGCGATGAGCGAATCGGTGCTGGAATCAGAGTCGATACCGCTTGGCCATCGTCAAACAATACGCAAATACTTTGAAATGATTCGTCCGAACGGCTCCGCTGATCCTGAAAAAGCCGATTGAGTGAAACGTGCTGTTTTCTTCCGAACGGTTATAAATCCCGATGCGACCGGGTATGACTGCGCGATGCATATCTCGGAGAAATGCCGGACGGTCGCTTAATCCGGCTGCGGCACCTCGAACCTTCCAGCCTGTCGAACTCACTCGGCGGATTCCATCAATCCTTGAATCACTTGTCTGAGTTGTTCCGTGGGAATGTCGTTATGAGTTCCACCTGGAATCTCAATCAATTCGGTGCCTTTCGGTCCGAATGATTGAAGACGACGGGCTTCCGCAATTGGGATCAGTTCATCATTCGTGCCGTGAAAAATAATCGCAAGTACGTCGACATGGCAAATACGTTCTTCGGATTGCCATCGGTCCTGGACGAAGTAACGAAAGGGGAACATGGGATATGTCTGCTGAGCGACCCGCGGGATAGAAGCGAAAGTTGAGTTCAGAATTAATGCTTTCGCAACCTGCGGTTGAACTGAGTCAGGTGTCGTTGCGGGGTGGAGTTTTGGATCCCAGAGAGAAAGTGAGACCGCTCCGCCCATTGATTCGCCAAAAATGATCAGATGGTCCCGGGCATAGCCGAGCTTCTGTTGTGCAAATTGCCAAATCAGTCCTGCGTCAGCGGCAAGATTCAATTCGGATGGAGTGCCGGAACTATCCCCGTATCCTCGATAGTCGAGCAGCAATGCATCGGCACCCATCATGGAAAAATCGCGGAGGACATCGGCACGAATACTTCGATTGCCAGCGTTTCCCGGAAAATAAATGATCAGGTAGCGATCTCGATCCTGGTGCTCTTCAGGAGACTGTCGTCGAACGTACCATCCACGCAGGTATTGTCCATCCGGCGTTTGCAGTTCG
The DNA here is from genome assembly GCA_020426345.1 of Planctomycetaceae bacterium. Classification (GTDB taxonomy): domain Bacteria; phylum Planctomycetota; class Planctomycetia; order Planctomycetales; family Planctomycetaceae; genus F1-80-MAGs062. Next base: position 12,480 of record JAGQQE010000029.1, on the reverse strand, counting down.
ACGTCCGTACATGCCGCTTCACTGATAATCATATCGGCCGCGGAAAGCCCCTCTGATTGAGTCGGCCGGTACAACAGACGTCGCTGGAACACGACGAAGATCACCACAACTGTCAGATACGGGATCGCGAGATAAATGCAGATCGCGCGAAGCAGCTGTTGCCAGAACGGCTTTCGAACCCTTTGAATTTCAGAGTCCGGGGCAGGTTTTGTCGAGTCGTCTGGTTGAATTGATTCCTGGTGAGTTGTCATCAAATCATCCTTTGTGCGAGGTCGTTTTGTGTTGCTGACGACAACGACCCTCGGACTGCAGTGATTTGTTCAACAAGTCGCAAATCCCCGATGTTCCCGTCTTACCGCTTTCGTAGTTTGATGCCTTGTCAGGAATGAGGCTTCATTCAGGTTGATGGGTATAACGCACGCGAGACGCAGCCGTCGCTGGCTTGCGCTGTTGTTGCTGAAAAGTCTGCAAGATAGCCCCGTGCAGGTTGTCGCGCCGAACGAGAGGGAAGTTTGGCTCGTCGTGATTCCATTTCTTCGTCGCTGATGTGAACAGTGATTGTTCCCTTCAAGAGATCAAAGGAAACGATGTCGCCATCGTTGACACACGCGATCGGGCCCCCGACGGCAGCTTCCGGCGAGCAGTGCACGCCGATTGCACCGTGGGAGACTCCTGAAACTCGCGTGTCAGAAATGAAGGCCACTTTGCCATCCAGTTCTGGCACCGCCAGCGCTGCCGATGCGATCAGAACTTCAGGCATGCCACACGCCACGGGGCCCATATATCGCAGGATGATGACGCTGCCGGGCTGAATCTTCTTCTGTTCCACAGCTTTAACGATGGCTACCGGATCATCAAAGCAGACCGCTTGACCTTCGAAGACGGGATTCTTCAGGCTGGAAACTTTGAACACGATGCCCTCAGGGGCCAGGTTGCCAAAGCAAATCTGCATGTCGGCATACGGCTTGTAGCACCTTTGCACCGGGACAATCAGGTCCTGATCATCGCCCGGCGGCTGGATATTCTTCAGATTCTCGGCCATCGTCTTTCCGGTTACGGTCATGCAGGTGCCGTCAATTAAGCCGGCGTCCAGCAGATGCCGCAGCAGGACGGGAGTTCCGCCAATCTTATGCAGATCAACCATCGTTCGTGGACCGCGGGGTGCGAAACTGCACAGAACGGGCGTTTCTCTGAAGATTGTCTGCAAGTCTCTGAGTGAGAAATCGATGCCGGCCTCACGGGCCAGTCCCAGCAAATGAATCACTCCATTCGTCGATCCACCGGCGGCGGCAATTGTGACGGCCGCATTTCGGAATGCGGATTTTGTCAGGATGTCGCGAGGGCGAATGTTATGCTCCAGCAGATTGCGGACAGCCTGGCCAATCTGACGGCATTCATCCTTCTTGGCTGGATCGACAGCAGGGATCGAGCTGCTGGCTGGAAGCATCAATCCGATGGCCTCCATCGCAATTCCCCACGTGTTGAAGGAGGCTGCGATACCGCATCCACCAGGCCCCGGGCAGGCACGCCGTATGATCTGATCAGATTCTTCTGCCTTCATCGCTCCGACAGAAACCGCGGCCTGTGAGTCGTATACATCCAGAATCGTGATGTCTTTGTCTTTGTAACAACCCGGCAGAATGCTGCCGCCGCTCATGATCAAACCCGGGTAATTGGTTCGCGCAAGCGCCATTGCAAAGCCAGGCCCGTTCTTGTCGCAGTGATGCATGCCAATCATCGCATCGTAACAGTGAGCGGTGATAACACACTCGGCGCTGTTCGCAATCAGATTGCGGGACGGCAGGCTGGCATTGCCCCCTTCATGCCCCTGGCTGATATTGTCGCTGACCCCCGGCGTACCGAAAGGAAACCCTAACAGCCCGGCCTGCCGACAGCCTTCTGCAATCTCTTTCGCCAATTCATATGCGTGTACGTTACATGTATTCCCGTCCAGCAGCGGTACCCCGATTCCAACCTGAGCTCGATTGAAATCATCGTCGGACATACCCACTGCGTAGTAGAAAGCACGAATTCCTTTTTGCCAGCCGTGAGTGAGTTGCTGACTGTTCCAGTTAAGTTCAGGCATCGGGGAGACTTCGGAGTAAACGATCTGATTGGATGAAAGTTGAAAATGAACGCTCAGGATTGGATGCCGTCCCGCAGAATGTCCCTCCTGTTGCATTCTGCATTCAGGAAATGACTTTCGTTCAGAACATTGGCTGCGGGTACTTCAGAACGCTGGCACGGAGCGGATTAAGTGTTTGCTCGCCTATGGCAGTCGTCGGATTGTAATGTTTCGATACCAGGCTTCACCGGCAGGCCCGCCATGAATCTGCAGGGCAATCAAGCCAGATTGTTCAATGGTATCGTCCTGTTCCGTGTAATCGACGGTCTTCATATGATTGATCCAGAGCTGAATGCGTTTTCCTTCGCAGCGAATTCGATACTGATTCCAGTCGGTCTTCTTCAGGACTTTCGCCAGCTCATCCGCATCAGGGCTTGCCAGGATTTTGCGACGACGAGATTCGTCGTACAGTGCCCCCCAATAATTCTGACCCAGGTCGGCCTGATAACCGATCATTTCGTGGTGATCTGGTATCCGCTTGCTCCGAATTTGCACACCAGCGTTAGTGTTTTCTCCAACCAGCTTGAATTCAAGATTCAGTTCAAAGTCGGAATACTCGTTCGCTGTTGACAGGAAAAAGTTGTGCGGGATTTTTTCCCTCGTCTGCCCACCGACAATTGCCGAATCTTCGATTCGAAAAACTGTGAGGTCACCGTTCCATCCGTCGAATGATTTTCCATCAAACAAGGCAACTGCGGCCTCTGTTGCGAGTTCCTGCGGTTCGATCGCGCTGCAGGCATCGGGGTTGATGGAGGCTGAATCCTGAGAAGCCAGATTGACCCTTTGTCCGGGCCCTTCGATATCTGCTGTCTGCGGCGGCTCATGTTTGAGTTTGTCATTGAAGAATGACATCGTCGCCTCAAGAGTTCGAGTCAACTCATCACCACCCCAGCCATGCCCTGCCCCGACCAGCAATTCCACACGACCAGCGACGCCAGTCTCCTGCATTTTCTGAGTCATCGACCAGGCTTGCGTGTGTGGAACCAGTGGGTCCTGAGTGCCCTGGAACAGCAGCATCGGAGCATCATTGCCTGTGACCCAGGAAATTGGAGAGGCTGCCCTGTACTCTGCTGGTCTTTCAGCTGCTGATCCTCCTAAGAAATCATGAACCAGCGGTCTACTGATATCGGGCAGATCATCCGCATCCAGCCGTGTTGGTCCGAAGAATGCAACAACCGCCTGCACCTTATCCGCTTGCTCCTCCCAGCCACCGGTTCCGTGAAAACCATCCTGTTGGTCCATCACACCTAACATCATGCTCAGGTGAGCGCCTGCGGAAAAACCAACGGCTCCAATTCGTTCGGGATCAATCCCGTAATCCGTTGCATGGGCTCTGAGAAATCGAATTGCACATTTGACGTCTTCGATCTGAGCTGGAAAAGTGTGTGCCGGGCAGAGGCGATATTGCAGGCTTGCTGAAACGTACCCTCTCGCTGCGAACTGTTGCACCAACTGATGAAATTGTTCTTTCTTACCGCCTCGCCACGCTCCGCCATGAATGACGACCACGCAGGGGGATAAGCCGTCAGTTGGTTTTTCGAGCGGGGTTGCCAGATCCAGTTTGAGTGGCTGGTCCCCACCCATTCCGCATGCAATGTCTTTCTGGATGTGAATCGTGCGCGCAACGGAATCGAACGGGCTTTCCCATGCAGATACCGTTTGATATGCCGCGGCCATCACAAGTACAAACATCGTTACCATTGCTCGCGATGTCATCGACAATGGAGCAGGCAGGACAGTTTGTAAGTGACCAGTAGTTCGAGCACAGCGTAGTTGGGCGGGCGTCATCGCGAAGGGCTTTCCGTTTGGACCAAAGGGTACCTGACGACAATCGTCGACGGCAACATTGGGAACGGCAGTATTCTTGCGAGAACAGGTCAGGCTGCCCAGTCACCAGGATGCCTTTGTGGACTCCTGGCACGGATCTCGAAATTGGAGAGAACTTTCAGGCCAGGGCCAGTTCCAGTTCTTCAGACACCGCATTGGAAGTTTCGGACAGCATCAACAGTTCTGTTCCGCTATCGCCATCAATTTCAACTGCAACCTGATCGCCATTCACACTCACCAGGGTGACTCGAACGTTTCCGACGCGTACTGACTGACCAGGAACAAGATCGATGTGATGGTTCAGCATGAGAACGTTGCTACCCTGAGTTAAGTGTCTGACCCGAATCGGCATCCACAATGAATTCTGATGAAGAAGATCTGGAGAGGTTTGCGGATGCGAAATACGGGATGAATCTGAAAGACCGCCGGGTGAAAACCGGAAATCCGGCGGCAACTGAGAAGAAGAAATCAGTTGCCTGAAAGCGATCATGAAAAGATTGGCTAGCGTTATACCCAGCCTCCGGCATCTCGACAATCGCGATTCACGCAACTGTCTGAAGATCCATCGACCTTTTTTCAATCTGCCAGATTCTCTTCAATCTCTCTTCCATTCTGTTCGACGATCATTACGCGTTCAAATTGGCATTTGCCTGCCAGCGCTAGCATATCAAACTCCGCAATCGTGAAAACGGAAACGAAGCAGAATCTGCAGACGAACGCCGTGATGCGGGATGTTCCTGCAAAGTGGAAGTTGACAGCCAACCTCAAGATGGCCTGCGCACATTCATTTCGCGGGAATTCAATTGATGCCTCTGGTGTAACCACCGTAATCCAACGATAACTCAGCCTGATCCTGTGAAAACGGTACAAGCTTGCACGTTTAACCCGACGCTGCCGCGATAGAGAGGCCGCGATGGATGGCAACGTTCGTCCGACAACATCTGAAAAGAAATTCTCATGAGTGCCACTGATTCTGAAAACCCACTCCTGATTGCAAAGGGTCTTCCCGCCTACGACAGAATTCGTGCCGAACACATCCAACCGGCTGTTGACGTCATGCTGAATCGTTGCAGGCAAATCCTTCAGACCATTGAAGCCAGCAGTGATTGCTCGTGGCAGTCCCTGATGGAGCCGATGGAAGAAATTGATCTGATGTTCGAATATGGCTGGTCACCGATCGGCCACTTGCTCAGCGTTGCGAATGCCGATGACTTGCGCGATGCACATGAAGCAGCGATGCCATCGATTGTTGAATTTAGTCTGGAGGTTCGCCAGAGCGAAGCCATCTATGGTCGACTTCGTCAACTCAAAGACTCTGATAAGTGGCAATTGCTGGATCATGCTCAGCAGCGGATCATAGAGAAATCCATTCAGAGTGCTGAGCTTTCCGGGATTGCTCTGCAGGGTCAGCAGCGTGAACGCTTCAATGAAATCGAACAGGAGTTGTCACAGCTGGGAACGGATTTTTCCAATCATGTTCTGGATGCGACCAAGGCCTTTCATCTGGATCTGACGGAACCTTCAGATGTGGTCGGTCTGCCGTCCAGCTTGCGACGTTCAACTGCTGCCGCCTGGTCCCGCGCAGAGATGAATCGGGACAAACCGGCTGCAACGCCGGAGGGCGGACCGTGGCGCGTTACTCTTGATTTCCCGTGTTTTGGTCCGTTCATGGAACACTGCCAGAATCGTGATCTGCGGGAAAAAGTGTTTCGCGCATACATTTCGAGGGCCTCCACCGGAGAGACCGACAACTGTCCTCTGATCGTTCGGATTCTGGCGTTGAGAAAAGAGCAGGCGGCACTGCTTGGTTTCGCATCTTATGCGGACCTGAGCTTGTCTCGTAAGATGGCCGCCAGCGTCGATGCTGTTCAGCAGATGTTTGACCAGCTCTATGATGCATCCTACGAAGCTGCAAAAGAAGAACTTGCTGAGTTAAATCAGTTTGCGGCGGCCAGTGGTGCGGTGACTCCTCTTGCCCACTGGGATATTGCCTACTGGGCCGAACGTCTACGTGAAGAACGGTTCAGTTTTACGGACGAGCAACTGCGTCCCTACTTTTCCCTTGAGCGAGTTCTGGATGGATTGTTTGGGCTTTGTCATCGCCTGTTCGGTATTACGGTGCGTCAGGCCGATGGCAAAGCGCCGGTCTGGAACTCGGATGTACGCTACTTTGAAGTTTGTGATGATTCCGGCAGTCAGATTGCCGGTTTTTACCTGGATCCCTATTCGCGTCCCGAAAATAAACGCGGCGGTGCGTGGATGAGCGATTGCGTAGCCCGCTCGATGTATCAGGGAAAGCTTCGTCTTCCGGTGGCTCATCTTGTCTGCAACGGAACGCCACCGGTGGATGATGTCCCGTCATTGATGACTTTCCGTGAAGTGGAGACTTTGTTTCACGAATTCGGTCATGGCCTGCAGCACATGCTGACAACTGTTGACTACCGTGATGCTGCGGGTATCAGTGGTGTCGAATGGGATGCCGTGGAACTGCCCAGTCAGTTCATGGAGAACTGGTGTTATCATCGGCCAACTCTGATGGGGATGGCAGTGCATTACGAAACCGCCGAAACACTGCCGGAAGATCTGTTTCAGAAGATCTGCAGCGCCAAGAACTACCGAGCTGCGTCGATGATGCTTCGGCAGTTGAGTCTGGGCATGACCGACATGGAATTGCATGCAGCTTACAAGCCGGACGGGGAAGAATCCCCATTCGATATCGAACGGCGCATAGCGGAAAGAACGAGTCTGCTGCCTCCGCTGCCTGAAAACCGCTTCCTGTGTTCCTTCCAGCACATATTTGCCGGTGGCTATTCAGCAGGATACTACAGTTACAAGTGGGCCGAAGTCCTCAGCGCGGATGCCTTTGCCGCTTTCGAAGAGGCGGGCCTCGACAATGAAACAGCTGTCAGCGAAACGGGACACCGCTTTCGCGATACGGTTTTGGCGCAAGGGGGCAGTCGACATCCGATGGATATCTTTCGTGATTTTCGAGGCCGCGAACCCAATGCCGCGGCATTGCTGCGCCACTGTGGTCTCCTGAATGAATGAAATTCAAAAGAATCCGTTTGAAATCGATCCGAGGCGTTCTGAAATCTTCTGCACGCCTCTGATACTTCAATCTCAGAATGAACTGAACAATGCAAGCCCCGATTGAGAAACACTACGACGTCGTTGTCATTGGCACTGGTCCCGGGGGCGAAGGTGCCTCAATGGAAGCGACGAAGCAGGGGAAACGCGTCGCCGCTGTCGAGCGGATGGAAAGCATTGGTGGCAACTGCACACATCTGGGCACAATTCCAAGCAAGTCACTCAGGGCTGCCATTTATCGAGTGATGGAGGTCAGTTCCAGTAGCCATTTTAAGCAGCTTGGTATCAACATTGATGTTGGCTTTCGAGACCTGAGACGAAGCGCGCAGACCGTTATCGACAAACAGGTTTCAATGCGTCAGAGTTTTTATGACCGCAACGAAGTCGATGTGATTCAGGGACAAGCCCGGTTTCTGGACGCGAATCGAATTCAGGTGGATCACGCTGATGGAAGTATCTCCGTTCTGCACGCGAAGTCATTCGTCATTGCAACGGGATCTCGCCCCTACCGGCCGGAAGGTGTCGACTTCAGTCATCCGAGAGTCTTCGACAGTGACACGGTGTTAGACCTTCCAGAAACGCCGAAATCAATGACGATTTACGGGGCCGGAGTGATTGGGTGCGAGTATGCGTCCATGTTTCGGAATCTTAACGTCAAACTGAATCTTGTTAACACGCGTCAGCGAGTCCTGGAGTTTCTGGATGACGAAATCTGCGACGCTCTGGCTTACCACATGCGGGATACCGGCGTTCGGATTCGAAACAACGAAACGCTCGACCGGATCGAAGTATTCGAAGACCACGTTCTCGCTCACCTGAAGTCTGGCAAACAATTGAAGAGCGATGTCATTCTGTTTGCGAACGGCCGGGCCGGAAACACAGAAGACCTTGGGCTTCAGAACACAGGAATCGAACCCAACCACCGCGGTCAAATCAACGTGAATGAACATTTTCAAACCAGCCAGCCGCATATCTATGCGGTCGGTGACGTGATTGGTCCGCCTTCACTCGCGAGTGCCGCTTATATTCAGGGCCGGTTTGCAGCTCGCCACCTTGGTAATGGTGATTCTGACCAGTTTCGAATTCAGGATATTCCCACAGGAATCTACACCAGTCCGGAAATCAGCTCTCTTGGCAAGACCGAACGCGAATTGACAGACGAGTGCGTGCCGTACGAAGTCGGCCATTCAATGTTCAAGAATCTGGCACGCGCACAGATTATGGGGCGACCCGTCGGAATGCTGAAGCTGCTTTTCCATCGTGATACCCTGGAGATTCTCGGGATCCACTGCTTCGGTGTGAACGCCAGCGAAATCATTCACATCGGTCAGGCAATCATGTCTCAGCCAGGAAGTGCGAATTCTCTCCTGTACTTCATCAACACGACGTTTAATTACCCAACGATGGCAGAAGCCTACCGTGTTGCTGCACTGAATGGCTACAATCGGGTTCATTAGATGCTGAATCACAGGACGTTGTTTCTCATGACATGCATGTGCTGAACGCGTTCAAAATGCCCCACGTATGTTTTGTCCCAATGTCCGGCTTCCGGATTCGTGCAGAAGAGCTTGCCGAGCTTGGTATGTCGATGCCCGGACTCGGTCCAAGGGCTTCTGCTGTTGGACAGCTGCCTGCTCTGGGTGTCCTGACACTGGCGGGCATGCTGCCACCAGACTGGTCGTGCTGTTATCAACCCATTGCGCAGACTAGCGATGAGGTGATTCAGCGAATTACAAAACACCAACCGGATGTTGTCGCTGTTTCCGCACTGACCGCGTCCGTCAATGATGCAATCCGGCTGAGCAGATCGCTGCGCAGTAATGGCTTGCAGACAGTTATTGGCGGATTGCACGCGACTGCTCTTCCTGACGAATTACAGACGGAATTTGATGCTGTCGTCGTTGGCTCCGGAGAAAGCGTCTGGACTCAGGTGTGCCGCGATGCCGAACACAAATGTTTGCAGCCGATATATCGAGCAACTCCTGCCGCGCAAACGCTTTGGCCGACTCCGCGTTTTGATTTGTTGCCCGAGCGACCTCATCGGTTCACACTGCAGACACAGAGAGGTTGCCCGCTGGCGTGCGAATTCTGCGCGGCCAGTCGGATGCTTGGTCGATTCAGTGAAAAGCCGCTGAGTCACATTGCTCGTGAATTGCAGTTGCTGAAGACCCTCCGGCCTCGCCCGCTCATCGAACTGGCTGATGACAACACATTCGCTGGCCGTCGTGATCAAAACGCATTGCTGGAAGTACTGAAAGAATCCGGGGCGAGGTGGTTTACGGAAGCCGACTGGCGCATTGGAGAACGTCCGGATCTTGTGAACCAGCTTGCAGCTGCAGGTTGCATGCAGATTCTGGTCGGAATCGAATCGTTGTGTTTTCGTTATCCGGGTATGGGGAATAAGCAGGCCGATCTGAATCGAATCCTGAAAGCAATTGACAATCTGCAGTCAGCGGGTGTTGCCGTGAATGGTTGCTTTGTGCTGGGAGCGGACGGGGAATCACAGGAATCCATCGACCGGCTGATTGCGTTTATTGATGCGAGCCCGCTTGCAGAGGTTCAGCTCACACTGCAAACCCCTTTTCCCGGCACGGATCTTTATCGACGATTAGACCATGCTGGTCGGCTGCTGAAGGCTCGCGACTGGTCGCACTACACTTTATTCGATGTCACATTTGAACCGGATCAAATGACAGTGGCTGAGCTGGAGTTGGCTTTTCTTCGGGCGGTGGAATCCGTTTTCCGCGCGGAGGCCGTACAACGTCGCCTCAGGCTTCGAGATGAAATCTGGCAGATTAATCTGAGGCACCGATTATGAATCTTTTGACACTGATTCGATTCCTGTGCTTTGATCGCAGGGCTGTTGATCAGATCGCCTCATGCCGCAGCGCCGTTTGGGTTGGCCTGGGCTTCGTATTGCTGGCTCCTTTCGCCCGGGATTACGATGGTGTCGATCTGTTGAGCAAACCGATACATCTGTTGGTACCGATGCTGGCGTCCCTGTTCACTGCGACTCTGATATTTGGTTACCTCTGCCTCTTCAGGCCATCTGGCAGACAGCCGTTAACCTACCGCCAGTTTCTCGCCTTCTTCTGGCTGACGGGACCCCTTGTCTGGTTGTATGCCTTTCCGGTAGAGCGCCTGTTATCCGCACGGGATGCAGCTGTCGCTAACCTCTGGCTACTGGCCGTTGTTTCACTCTGGCGTGTGTTGCTCATCAGCCGGGTCATCAGTCTTCGCAATGAAACATCATTCTTTGTTTCGATGATTCGCGTATTGATGGTTGCAGACACGATTGTGCTTGTCGTTCTGCTGCTGACTCCCCTGCCAGTGTTCAACATCATGGGCGGAGTTCGGCTGAGTCCGCGAGACAAGTTGATTCTTGGTACCGCGATCAATGTTGGTGTCGGGGCGACGATTCTCTGGCCAATCCTCTTAATCAATAACATCTTCTCCAGCCGCGGATTCGCAAAAGTAAGCGATGGCAGTGACAGGCCAGGCGAGGCCCTGACCGGAGCAGTCGACGTTCCATCAACGAGTCCGGACGAACTTCGTGCAGGAAACGCTGGCTGGACTTTATGGCTGTCGATTGTGCTTCTTGCCGGGTTCTCTGCTTATTTGCTTTCGATCGGACAGCCGCAGCAGCAGCGTCGGACAATTGCGGAAGACCTGCTTCGTTCGAATCAGATCGAAGAAGGTTTACAGTATATGTCGCAATTTGATCGGAGCGATTTTCCTCGCCACTGGAATCCACCTCCGGCTGTCAGCTGGCGTGAAATGACTCCGCATCCTGTTGAGGAAGCAGCCAGCGTCCTCAAAGGCGACTACAAACCCTGGGTCCGGGAGGCGTGCCTGAATAATTTCATGGACTACTTCGGATTTGACGACTGGTCGCTGATTCAGTGGAGTCGACTTAACGATTCACAACTTCAGGCAGCGCTGGAAGTGATCGAACACGCGGCTGAGCTGGATCCTGAATTTGTTGCCGCAAACAAACAGAAGTTGCTCCACCTCGAAGAGCACTCCTCTGATCCTCGCGCAAAAATCATCGCTGAGTTTATCCGGCGAACGGATCCAGAGAGCCCTTTGGAATAAAGCGATCCCGAAAGAAGCTGCAGATGCTCTGTTCAGAATGACCTGCAGGCACGACGTCAGGATTTCGGCTTAACGAGTTACGGACAGTAACCGCAAATCACTGGTGGCCTCAATTGCTGATGCAGGTTCATTTGATGCAGGCGATGGATTCTGGCTGACAGACATTCATGACAGCTTGCGAATCGTTCAATATCCCAGAGGTCCACGAAGACCCTGCCGCGATTCCAGGAGAGGCACTCGTCGAAGACTCTCTCGAGCGATCGCAGACTCGGGGACGCAAACAGACCGGCTTTCTCCAGCCGATCCAGAATGCCATTGCCTTTTCGCGTCGGGATGATCGCGCAGCACTGGACGCCACAGTCAAAAGCAAAACGAACCGATTCGATCGACTGTTCAATGCCCTGCTCTTCCGTCAAACCGGGCGGTCGCAGTAATACAAACGATCTCAGTCGTATCTGATCCCGCTGCAGCAATTCGCATGCGCGGGCAAAGTCGTCGGTTGTCATCTGTTTGTTCAGAGTGGCAAGCGTGGATTTGTTGGAAGTCTCCAGGCCCATCGCTACTTCAAGCTGCGTACCGCATAACTTCTGGAATTCACCGCACTGTTGGCTGCACAGTCTGGGATGATTTTCAACGATCACGGTCTGGAAGTGCGATACCTGAGCAGCAATTAAGGGATGGTCGGCCCGCGGAATCGCTTTTGCGTCGAAGAAGTTGCCACTGTTATAGAGTTTGATATGTTTGCAGGATGGCAATTGCTGCAAAGCAAATTCAATCTGCGCAGGGATAGCCCCAAGCGGTACCGTTTCGGTCGTGGTGTTCTTCCAGAGATCACACATCAGACATCGAAATGGGCATTCCCGGTTTGTCAGAAAGATTGTTGCAACGTTTTCTATCAGGCCGGTGGCAGTGCGTTCTTCTTCCGCGAGAAAGTGATACGGACGCGAGGGGTCAGGAATCGAGCGAGCACCCCGAGCAGCAATGATTTGCTCGTCGCTGAACTGCATCATTTCTTCCGTCTGAGCCAGCGAATAGGCAGTGTGACGATCAGCAGAACACCACAGACCAGTCCGGTGATTCCCAGGGTTCTCAGCCAGGAAAAGCCTTCGATGTTTCGTTCGGCAAGTATCAGCACCGACGAACTGACCAGCATTCCGGCAATGACCATTCCGACTGCGATTGTGCCACTGGCGTGCTCGATTGTATTGTCGTTGAGCCGATCGAGCCCCTGGTGTTTCAGATTTACACTGAATTCGCGCCGTCGGACCTGATCGAGCACATCGCGAAGTTCGTCCGGCAGATCCTCCAGCAGAGAAAGGTACCTGAGGGCTCCGGTCTGAATACGT
>JAGQQE010000298.1 GCA_020426345.1 Planctomycetaceae bacterium | reverse complement strand
GTCAAGTTGTACTGCCGCACGCACCCTGGCAGGATCAAGACCCTGGCTCTGGACGAGGGTTCTCGAACGAGCGCGGCTCTGTCGAAAGTGATCCTGGCCGAGAAATACGGTGTGATCCCAAAGACAGAGCCACTTCGGATGGACTTCAGCACCCGGCAGTCCTCTGCGGATGCCGTTCTGTTGATCGGAGATCGGGCGATGGTTGCTCCCGATGAATCGTTCGAAGAAGTAATCGACCTTGGTGCGTTCTGGTATGACTGGACAGGACTGCCTTTCGTATTTGCCATGTGGGTTGCCCGCCGCAATGCTCAAACCGAAGGTGTCGATGCCGCCCTTTGTCAGGCTCGAGACCTCGGGCTGAAAGCCATCCACCGAATCGGCCGCAATGCGGCGGCGGATCTTGGCATCACGGAAGAAACAGCAATCCACTACCTCACGAAGAATCTGCATTACCACCTGACCAGCGCAGAACGCAATGGCTTGCGTTTGTTTTGCGATCTGGCCTCTCAACATAACCTGGTGAACCCGAATGTTGACATCGTCTTCCGAGATTTCGTGCCTGCTTGAGAAAGCGGTTTCCGGTGAACGTCTGACTCGCGCCGACGGACTGGCTCTGCTGAAGTCACACGACCTTGCAGCCATCGGAGCTGCTGCAGACGCGGTAACGCGCCGACTGCATCCGGAACCTTTCCGCACGTACAACATTGATCGCAATATCAACTACACCAATGCCTGCACTGCTGTTTGCGATTTCTGCGCGTTCTATCGTCCGCCCGATCATCCGGAAGTTTATGTCCTGCCTGTGGAGACACTCCTTCAGAAAATCCAGGAGACCGTTGATCTCGGCGGTGATCAGATTCTGCTTCAGGGCGGACTTCATCCCAAACTGCCGCTCGAATGGTACGAAGAGACCCTTTCGACTCTGAAGAAGCATTTTCCGGCAGTGAATATCCATGGCTTCAGTCCGCCGGAGATCTTCCACTTTACGAAAATCAGCAAGCTGCCACTGAAGACGGTTTTGGAACGGTTGCGAGCTGCGGGTCTGGGAAGCATTCCGGGCGGTGGAGGAGAGATTCTGGTGGACCGAGTCCGAAAGGAGATTACACGCGGCAAGGTTCTCTCGGATGACTGGCTGAATGTCATGCGAGTCTGGCATCAGCTTGGCGGAAAGTCCACGGGTACGATGATGTTCGGTCACGTCGAAACCCTCGAAGAACGAATCGAACACCTGGATCGCATTCGGGAACTTCAGGATGAAACAGGTGGATTCACGGCGTTCATCTGCTGGACATTCCAGCGCGATAACACAGCGATGGATCATCTGGCCCCTGCGGGTGCGTTCGAGTATCTGAAGACGCAGGCTGTCAGTCGATTGTACCTGGACAACATCAACAACATTCAGTCGTCCTGGGTGACCCAGGGTGAAAAAGTGGGGCAGCTGGCGTTGTTGTTTGGAGCCAATGACATGGGCAGCCTGATGATTGAAGAAAACGTGGTATCTCAGGCTGGCACCGTTCACCATCTGACGGTGGACAAGATTCGGCGTTGCATTCAGAACGTCGGTTACATCCCGCGGCAGCGGAATGTGTTTTACGAATATATCGATCAGCCGGATCAGGTGCGTCCGGAACCGTCGAAGCCGATTCTTCCGGTTCTGCAGTCGTAATCATTTGCTCAGCTCGCTGCTGTTTCGCGCGATCCAATCTGTGTGTGGTAGATTTGCCACAGTCATCTGCGCTCATGTTGCGCGATGGTGCTGGAAGACATCAGATTTGACGCCGGGACAAATTCAACAGGCAGCGAATACGCATGATTCGAGTTCAGGGGCTGATCAAAGAATTCGACGACGCGAGGCACGGAGTGTTTCGTGCTGTCGACAATGTGTCTTTCGAGGTCAAGCCGGGCGAGATTTACGGGCTTCTCGGGCCCAACGGGGCTGGCAAAACAACTTGTCTTCGAATTCTCAGCACCGTGCTTCGCCCGACTCGCGGCACCGTTGAGATCGACGGACTGAATGTGATTCGCGATCCGGAAGGAGTGCGAACACGCATCGGTTTTATGTCGTGCAATACAGGAATCTATGATCGAATGACGGCCTGGGAAATGGTCGAATACTACGGTCGGCTGTATGGAATTCCGGAAGAAAGGCTGCAGCTCCGTTTGAAGGAGATCTTTGATATTCTGCAGATGAATGATATTCGCGATCGACTTGGAGGCAAGATGTCGACAGGTATGAAACAGAAGGTTTCGATTGCACGAACGATCGTTCATGACCCCCCCGTCATTATCTTCGACGAGCCCACATCAGGGCTTGATGTCCTTGTCGCACGAGCAGTACTTCAGGCCGTCGCTTCCCTTCGGGATCAGGGCAAGTGCATTATTTTTTCGACCCACATCATGAGGGAGGTCGAGAAGCTCTGCGATCGAATTTCGATCATTCACCGCGGTCGCATTCTGGCAGAAGGCACGTTGCCGGAACTTGCCGACGAGTATAGCCAGCCGGATGTTGAGGAACTGTTCTTCGATCTGATTCAGCGGCGAGAAGAAGAATTCGAATCCGCAGTGTCGAGCCCGGGCAGTGCCAAACAACTTTGAAGACGATTCGTCTGTCGAATGGACTGAAGAATGAGCTGGAAAAACATCCGATTGATATTCATGCGTGAAGTCCGCGACCAGTTGCGCGACCGACGCACATTGTTCATGATCACCATTCTGCCGGTGATGTTGTATCCGATGCTCGGACTGGGCATTGTGGAGATGATGCTGACATTCAGCGAGCAACGCCGAAATGTCGTAATCCTGAATACGGACCAGCTTCCGGCTGATCCTGCTTTGCTCGCTCAGAATGGTATCGCTGAAACCTGGTTTGCAAATTCTGATGATGCGTCCAAACTGCGAATTGTGACGGATCTGAAGTCAAACAGTGCATTGCCCGGCGATACAGACGAAAATAAACCCGACATTCGTCAGGACGGACAGGCTGCCAGTCGGAAGCCGGCTGTTCGCGGACTGACTGATGAACAACTGCTGGAGGCCGGGCGTCGAATTCAACAGCAGGTTTACGCGCAGTACAAACTACTGCCCGATGGAGTTGAACGGACAGCGAATGACGTCGCGCCCGATCCACAGACACAGATTAATCAGCTGTTTGAAACCAGTGGGATACAGGTCCTGATTTGTATTCCCCCCGATTACTCTGAGTCGCTGAAGCGAATGCAGGACCATATACAGGATCGTGGAAACGAGAAGACCGAATTCAGGGCTGCCCCGATTCTGATCGTAAAGAACAGCGCTGACGACAAATCTGTTGTCGCCGCTGGTCGAATCAAGGGAGCGCTGGATCGGTGGGAAGAAGCCATCCGAGCGCAGAGTTTTCAGGCGGCGGACTTACCAGCGGAGTTGCATCACCCGGCACGGCTCACCTGGATTGAAGTCGCTCGGGATGAACAGGTTGCTGCCAGTGTCTGGAGTAAGATGTTTCCGGCGCTGCTTGTGATCATGGCATTAACAGGGGCTTTCTATCCGGCCATTGATCTTGGTGCTGGCGAAAAGGAACGGGGGACAATGGAAACCCTGTTAATTAGTCCCGCGCGGCGGGTCGAACTTGTGCTGGGAAAATTCGGCACGATTATGCTGTTCAGCATCTGCACTGCGTTGCTGAATCTGGTCAGTATGGGGTTCACCGGCAAGAACATGGCGATGGCAATGGGCGGCGGGTTACCCGGTGCGATCAGCCTGGAGTTGCCAGGAGCGTCATCTCTGATCTGGCTCTTCATACTCCTGATACCGCTCGCCGCACTATTCAGCGCGCTTTGTCTGGCGCTGGCGACATTCGCCCGTTCGACCAAAGAGGGACAGTATTATCTGACCCCCCTGCTGATGGTCGTGATGGGCATGACGATGTTTTGCCTGTCCCCTGCCGTTGAAATGACGCCTTTGTACAGTGTGCTTCCGGTCGTCAATGTCGCATTGCTGCTCAAGGGACTGCTGCTGGAAACAGCGGCAAGCAATAATCTTGTGGTCTACGCGGTTCCTGTGTTGATCTCAAGCCTCGGCTACAGTCTGCTGGCACTTTGGTGGGCCATCGAGCTCTACAACAGCGAAGACGTTCTGTTTCGTGAAGCAGAAAAGTTTGATCTGCGCCACTGGTTTGCCCAGTTACTGCGCACAAAGGATTCTGTACCAGCATTTCCTGAAGCGGTGTTCTGTTTTGTCCTGATTCTGATGTTGCAGTTCGGTGCAATGTCGTGGCTTCAGCCAGACCTGAAATCGCCAGATGCCGGCCGAAATATGATGCGATTAATGGTGATCCAGCAGATGGTGATGATTGCCTGTCCGGCCGTTTTTATGGGCGTTCTGCTAACAACAAGTCTTCGGGCAACTTTCCGACTGCGAATGCCGTCGCTGCAAGCCATGGCCACAGGTATCGGCCTGGCATGTGTCGCTCATCCCCTGAGTGTTGAGCTGAGTCAGTTTCTTGTGGCTCACCAGGTGTTTCCTCCGTTGCCTGATGGAGCTGTCAAAGTCATGGGGTTGCTACGGGCGGGCGAACAACCGACATGGCTGCTGATTGTGGTATTCGCACTCACCCCTGCCATTTGCGAAGAACTCGCGTTTCGTGGATTCATTCTCAGCGGGTTGGCTCGTGGCGGTCGCCTGGCCATTGCAGTCGTGATCAGCAGCATGATGTTTGGAATCGTCCATATGATTCCACAGCAGGCATTTAATGCCGGATTGCTGGGACTGGTATTGGGGATCCTGGCAATCTATAGCCGAAGCCTGTTCCCGGCGATTGCATTCCACCTTTGCAACAATGCCATCGCAACATTGCATGCCGGTGGTTTCGAATGGATTCGAGCGGACGGCGTGTTCTTCACTCGCGACGTCGATCATTCTCTGCGATATGAGGCTCCCCTACTGATACTCTGCGGGGTCGCAGCCGCGTTGATGATCATTCACATGGTCAGGGAAATCATGCTGGAACAGGATCTGAAACGTCGGGGAATCATCCCTTCGTACCATGATTCCAGTGAGGCCTCGACGCCAGTAGCTTGTACCGAATCTTAAACTGCGATGCAGGCTTGGCAGAAGCGATTGCTTCGAACGACTTCTCACTACGCGGTGGCACTGAAAGCCTCGGTGTCAGGTCGTCGCAGGCTGATGTTGGTATTCGACTGAGAACCAGTTGTTCGCTGACGCTTCGGGTTGCCTTTCTTCCGTCCTTCGACGGACTGCTACGCCAGGAGGTCGTCGATCACTTCAGAGTCGCGTGTGATGTTGGTCAATCGCTTGTCCGCGCCCTGGTGGCGAAATGTCAGTCTCTTGTGATCGATACCAAACGCGCTTAGCAGCGTTGCCTGAAAATCGTTTACGTGCACAGGTGCGACGACGGGATTCCATCCAATGTCGTCGGTCTCACCGTGTACATATCCGCCACGAAATCCACCGCCGGCGGCGAAAATACTGAAGGCATTGGGATGATGATCACGCCCGGAAACATTGGCACTGTTGTGTCGGTTTTCGCCCAGGGGGGTTCGCCCAAATTCGCTGCCCCAGATGACGGCTGTATCGTCCAGCAATCCGCGTTGCTTCAGATCCTGAATCAACGCACCGATCGGCTGGTCTACCACTCCCGCATTGTACGTGAGTTCCTGATCCAGCTTGGAATGATGGTCCCATGAAGCGAAAATGATGTTCACAAATCGCACACCACGTTCAACCATACGGCGAGCCAGCAGGCAATTTCGAGCAAACGAACCATAGTGCTCACCCGGTCCCACACGCCCGGATTTTTGCGAAGGATCTTTTCGATCAACGCCGTAGGCAGCCAGAGTCGCCTGCGTTTCACCCGACAAATCGGTCAGCTCTGGTGCGGCCGACTGCATCCGAAATGACAGCTCATAATTTGCGATTCGACTCGCAATTTCGGGGTCGCGATACCTGTCCAGCTGGAGACCATTAATCGTTTGCAGCACATCCAGACCCTTGCGTTCCAGCGAAGGGGATAACCCGGGCGGCAATTCCAGATTCAGAATGGGCGGGCCCTGGTTACGCAGCAGTACTCCAGCATGAACAGAGGGAAGATAGCCACTGCTCCACAGGGTCGCGCCACCACTTGAACCTCGTCCCGCGGTCAGTACAACGTAGCTTGGCAGGTTCTGGTTCTCAGTGCCCAGACCGTAACTTAACCATGCACCCATGGAAGGCAGTCCGAACTGCGCTTGCCCACACTGCATCATCAGTTGCCCCGGATGATGGTTGAACTGATCGGTATGCATTGAATTGATCAGGCAAATGTCATCGGCACACTGCCCGATATTTGGCAGCAGGTCGGACATCCAGGTACCGCAGTCTCCATACTGACGAAATCGGCGAGGCGACCCGAGCAGTCTGGCGGTGTCCTTTTCGATAAAGGCAAATCTCACACCCTTCAGAAGCGATTCCGGGAGTTTCTGTCCGTTCA
The DNA here is from genome assembly GCA_020426345.1 of Planctomycetaceae bacterium. Lineage (GTDB taxonomy): Bacteria > Planctomycetota > Planctomycetia > Planctomycetales > Planctomycetaceae > F1-80-MAGs062. The sequence continues at coordinate 1,288 of JAGQQE010000298.1, read as the reverse complement.
GTCGATTGAGCTCTGGCCGATAGTTAAACAGATCAAGTTGCGATGGAGCACCGGCCATGAAGATGAAGATGCAGTTGCGTGCTCGTCCTGCAACGTGAGAGAATTTTGTCGCAAGCGGTGGCGTCGGCGCGATGCCTGCATCCATTGCCATTGCACCTTCGGACTGAAGCAACGAGGCAAGCGCCAGACCCCCAAGCCCGCTGGCGGAAGAAGTCAGGAACTCACGACGAGATGCCTCGCGGCTTGTGAGTACGTCTCCGATTTGGATGATCGGGCCAGACATTGAATTCCCCTTCATGGCTGTCCGTGCTGCTTAACTATGCACTCGAGGAAGCGGACAACCTTCCTCGATAATCGCCGCTTCGATTTGAGCCAATTCGGCGAGTCGTTGTTCCACATCACTTTCACTGACGAAATTCTTTGCCAGACGCACATAGGTGGAATGGTGTCGGGCTTCGGATTCGTAAAGACTGCCGTAGAACGCTGCCAGTTCGTCATCTTTCAGATGATCACGCAACAAGACAAAGCGTTCGCAGCTGCGAGCCTCAATAAGGCTTGCAATGAGCAATCGATCGACGGCCCGCCCGGGTTCCTGCTTTCGAACGTGTTCTTTCAAGCGGCGTCCGTAAGTGCCAGGCTTCAGGCCGCGAAAACGAATTCCCCTCCGTTTTAACAGTTCCCGCACCTGTTTGAAGTGGTCCAGTTCCTCAAGCACAATTTCCGACATCTCATCGCACAGATCATCGTGTGCCACGTAATCGAACATCAGGTCCATCGCTGTTGACGCAGCCTTCTGTTCGCAATGCGCGTGGTCGATCAGGATCTCGGGAAGATCAGAGTCGACTTGAGTTAACCATCGTTCGCTTGTGTTGGATTTGAGGTGCAGCATTTCGAAATGATAGGCAGGAGAACAGTGGGCTCGCAAACATGGTCACTCAGAATAAGCCGACGATTGGATCTGCGTGATAGACCAGATGGGGTCTCTCCAGTTCGTCAAGCCAGGAAATTTCGCGAGGAAGACCCAGCGATTCGTAGATCGTCGCTGCAAGATTCTCCGGCGTTTGCGGTGAGTTTTCCGGGTACGCTCCGATGGAATCGGTGGATCCGATCACTCGTCCTCCCTGAATTCCGCCGCCGGCAAGCAGCACACTTTGAGCCGCACCCCAGTGATCCCGTCCGGGAAGTTTGTAGTGGCTTGGGAGTAACGAAATCTTCGGGGTGCGACCAAACTCTCCCGCCATCACAATCAGAGTCTGATCGAGCAATCCGGACTCCTGCAAGTCGTCAA
>JAGQQE010000297.1 GCA_020426345.1 Planctomycetaceae bacterium | reverse complement strand
GGATTCACAAGAATGTCGAGGAGAATACTCCGTGGGACAAGTTCGTGTATCAACTCGTCACGTCTCGCGGGTCAAGCTTTGAGAATGGAGCGACAAATTTTTACGCCCTGCATCAGGCACCTGAAGACATGGCGGAGAATGTCAGCCAGGCATTTCTGGGTCTTTCAATCGGCTGCGCAAAGTGCCATAACCATCCCCTCGAAAAATGGACGAATGATCAATACTACGCGTTTGCAAATCTGTTTTCGCGTGTCCGTGGAAAGGGATGGGGCGGCGATTCCCGCAATGGGGATGGGCTGCGGATACTGGTGACTGCGTCATCAGGCGAACTGGTTCAACCTCGAACCGGAAAGCCTCAACTTCCCACTCCCCTGGACGGTGAGGCAATTCCCCTGAACTCGGAAGTGGATCGACGGGAGTACATGGCAAACTGGCTGATCTCTCCCGAAAATAAGCTCTTCGCCCGCTCCATCACAAATCGGGTCTGGAAGAATTATTTTGGCGTCGGACTGGTGGAAGAAGTGGACGACATGCGGGCTTCAAATCCGGCGAGCAGCGAAGAGCTCCTGAATGCCGCAGCACAGTCTTTGATCGAAGCCGATTTTGATCTGAAGTCCCTGATGCGTGATATCCTTCGTTCCGAAACCTGGCAGCGCGGTAGTCAGCCACAGGAAGAAAACCGTGGCGATCAACGACACTACTCCCGGTACTACCCTCGACGGCTGATGGCAGAAGTTCTTCTGGATGCGATCTCTGCCGTGGCCGATGTGCCGACGGAATTTTCGCAAGTCCGTTTTCCCGGCGGTGACGTTCGAAAAACAGACTTCTACCCGACAGGCACCAAAGCCATCCAGCTGTATGATTCCGCAGTGGATTCCTACTTTCTGCAGACATTCGGTCGAAACCAGCGACGGATCACGTGCGAATGCGAACGTTCAGATGAGCCCAGCATGGTGCAGGTACTGCACATCGCGAACGGTGATACTTTGAATGAGAAGCTGCAGTCAAAGAATAACCGGCTCGAACGCTGGCTCGCAGAATACAAGGACAATGCGTCGCTGCTGGATGAAGTTTTCATAACAGCGTTATCACGCTACCCGACAGAACGTGAACAGAACGAGATCCTGTCCGTTCTTGAAACTGCAAAGAATGAGGATGAACGGCGCGAACTGCTCGAAGATGCAGTTTGGGGCGTGTTGAGCAGTCGGGAGTTTCTGTTCAACCACTGATCAGCGTTACGACAGGTCTGGTTAGCCAGGCATCTGTTCAATCAGGCATCCGTTCAACCCCAAAGACATCATGCAGCCTGTTGCATGTTTGTGGCGGGAGGGTGTAATCGCCTGATGCTTCCGGATGTGAACGAATGCCGTCGGACCTTTGACACAGTACCAGAAAGTTTGCCAGCGCCAGCGTTGGGGGATTCTATGCCGATTCAACGTGAGTTCTTAGACTGGTCCCAACCGGCCTTACCATCGGCCGCTGATTATCTGATTCAACGCTACTCTGACGGTGACTCTCTCGACCTTTCGAACGTCATTCTGGTGTTTCCCGGGCGACGAGCCGGGCGACGAATGCTCGAGCTTCTCGTTGAAAAGGCAACGCTTCGCTGGCCGGATCTGTTGCCCCCGGTCATGGTAACTTTCGATCGATTTCCGGAGATGCTTTATACCCAGAAGCTGGGATTGGCGGACAAGCTGACCCAATTGCTGGTCTGGCGTCATGCGCTCAGTTGCATTCCGGCGAGAGAACTCACCGCCGCGCTTCCACACATTCCCAATGAAGACGCCATCCCGGCATGGATGGCACTCTGCGAAACACTCCGACGTCAGCATAATGAACTTGCAGCGGACGGCATGGAGTTCAGTGAGATCCATGAACATCTGGCAAACTCCGGAAATCGCAGTGAAGCCGACCGATGGAAAGCTCTGCGCCGGATTCAGGCAGAATATCTGATGCAAATGGACAGTCTTCAGCTTTGGGATCGCCAGGCGGCTCGACTGGTCGCGGTTGAACAAAACGAGTGTCAGGTGGATCGCGATATCATCATGGTTGGCACCGTCGACATGAACAGAATTGTCCGACGCATGATCGACCAGATTGCCGATCGAGTCACGGTCCTCATACATGCACCGGAGTCAGAGGCAGGTTCTTTTGATGAGCATGGTTGCCTGATTCCTGCAGAATGGGAATCTCGCCAATTGAACATTCCGATTTCGATGATGGCCATTGTTGACAAGCCGGATGATCAGGCCCAGTGCGTGATTCAACAGCTCTCCGAATTGCAGGGCCGATATCGTGCGGACGAAGTTGCCATTGGAGTCGCCAATGACAGGCTCGTTCCGGCAATCCTGCAGGGATTGTCCGATGCCGGACTCTCGGGACGATGGCCGATCGGTCAGGTGATCAGCAGCTCGCGACCGTATCGGCTGCTGGAAGCCGTCACAATGCACCTGATTTCCGCACGGGACGGTTTGCCCGCAGACTTTGCGTCGCTTTCAGATCTTGTTCGACATCCTGATCTGACATCGTGGATTGACCTGAAGGTTAAGCTTGCCTTTGGCTCTGAAAAATCTGTGGAAGCTCCGGCTGGCAGCATCGTCGCTCAGACTCAGCGAAGAAGGCGATTAAAGGCGGTCGAGACGGACTGGTTAACCACTCTGGATAAGTATCTTGCCGACCACTTGCAGGCTACACCGGGCGTGTTACTGGGAGACGAATCAACACGGAGGTCGGTGGGTGCTGTCTGCGACGCGGTTGAACTACTGCTTGCAGAGTTGTTGCCGCCGTCACTTCGAAGCCAGGCGCACCTTCTGGCAGATGAACGTCCGGCTCCTGGAACAAGACGGAAAGGCAAGGTGGGACAGTCGCTTCCCAGTCAACGTCAGCTGATGCTCGATGACATGGAAGAAGCGGCGACGCATTCGATACAGCAACTTCTCACTCGAAAAAGGACTCTCATTGAATGGGCCGACGGGGCATTGCGAATGATCGCGACAATTTACAGGGATCGTGAACTGGTTGAGGAAAAACAGTCTGATCGGGCGATTGTCGAGTGCTTTAATGCTGTTCAGTCGCTGATAGAATCCCTTCGCCAGGTGCCCGACATGGTGATGCCGCGAACAACCTGCGTTCAGGCATTGCAGCTTATTCTTCGTCAGATCGGTGAGGGCAATGTTCCACCTGGGGAATCGGAGCTTGCAATTGACCTGATGGGGTGGCTCGAACTCCCGCTCGACGACAGTCCTGTTGTCATCCTGACGGGATTCAACGAAGGTGATATTCCAGAATCGACGACGTCTGATGTCTTTCTGCCAAATAGTTTCCGTCAGCAGCTCGGACTGACAGACAATGCCCGCCGATACGCCCGAGACGCTTACGCAATGACGACTCTGCTGAACAACAGACATGTGTTAAAGTTGATCGCGGGGCGCGTTGATGCAAAAGGAAACCCTGTCGCTCCCAGTCGGCTTTGGTTTGCGGCCGATCAGCAGTCTCTGCCGCAAAGAGTTCGCCTGTTTTATGCCGCTGACAAACAACAGAGTGATACGGGCGACCGTGAAGTCGGTCTATCCGCAGGTGTTCCGGATACGCGTCAGAGTGGCTTTGTGATTCCATCGCCCCCTCCTCGCAAACGCTTACCTGATGAAATCTCTGTGACGGACTTTCGAGTCTATCTGGATTGTCCGTATCGATATTTTATCGGTCGTGAACTGAAACTGCGGTCCATTCAGGATGAAACCAGAGAACTCAGTGCGGCAGCGTTCGGGAGTTTGATGCATGAAGTACTGAATCGGTTCGGCGAATCGAATGTTCGAACCGCGACGACTCCCGAAGCCATTGAACTGTTCCTGCTGACGGAATTGCAGAAAGTGGCGGCCGTTCGCTTCGGACGCGATCGTTCCGCAACAGTTGTGGTTCAGTTAAAGATGCTGGAAAACCGGCTGCAGAAATTCGCCGAGTGGCAGGCTGGCACTGCAAAGGAAGGCTGGCGCATTGTCCGCACGGAAGCTCGCCTGGAGTACAGTCACTTTCGAGACTCAAAGGACAGACCAGTCAAGCTGATTGGACGTATCGATCGGATCGATCAGCATCAGACCACCAGGGCGTGGCGAGTGCTTGACTATAAAACAAGCGAATCCGCCCTCAAGCCGGATGCGACACATCGGACGAAGGGGGAGTGGATTGATTTGCAACTGCCACTCTATCGATTATTGGTGCAACCCATTTCCGTAAAAGGTGAAGTGCAGCTTGGTTACATTCACCTTCCAGGAGATCTGAGTCAAATCAACTGCAGCATAGCCGACTGGGATGAAGAAACGCTTCAGTCGGCCGAAAACAAAGCGCGACAGGTTGCAGCCGATATCCTGGACCTGAGGATTGATCGCGTGGTGGTTTCAAATTCGCAGTGGCAGAATGAATTCTCACGTCTGTGTCAGGATCGAGTGATTGATCGAAACATCCCCTGGCTGTCGGACTACTCGCTGGGACACGAGGACTGATCTGAAGCGATGTGGAATGAAAAAAAGTCGCCTGAAGACTTTCAGACGACTTTCAACGGGATTTTCATGGTTCGACGGCAACGACCTGACTAGTCGCCCGAATTCGATGCCGAAGAATCGCCGAATGTACGCCACTCCATTTTGGTTGGCTCGGCAACCTTACGGTACCCGAGGCTCATCAGCACTTCCAGTACTTCGCTCCATGTTGGGAACGGTCGCCCGCTTTTTCGTTTATAGTCATCCATGGCTCGCATGAATTCAATTTCGCCACCGGAGTAATCACGCTCACAGGTGGTGGGATCGATCTGTCGGCGACGGTCCGCACGTCGCCTGTCGGCAATTTCACGTCGCTCTCGCCGGGCGATCTCTTCTTCAGTCAGCGTATCAGCGGCTTCAGGAATTACCTCAGATTTGCGAACTGCAGAGGCCGACCTGGTGATGTTTCGCGCAGGAGCCTGCCTTCGACGCCCTGACCGACGGTCAGTCACAAGTACACTGGATTCAATTTCCGACATGCATACACCCTTGGAGAATTCGGGGAAAGAATGGGTGGAGAATTCGTCAGGCTCACCGTACGGCGAACACTGAGAACTCAGGTGGTTATTCAGTTCGGCGGAGTTCAGGAATGAGCGGCTGCGGCCCGCGCGCCAGGCCCATTCCAACACTCTGCTTCACGATGATCTGCTCACCGAACTATTCCACACAGAATGTCGATGTGTGAAAAGAAGCCGATTACTTCGACTTGTTCATTCAAAGAAACATTAGTGATTGCGGAAGAAAACTAGTTGTAACGATTCTAAGGGCTGAGAAGCTGCAGGTAAAAAATCTGAAGTCCGGACGAATCCCGCCGAACGGTTTCAGCTCTCGTCCGCCATTGTTACTTGTGGTATCCCAGCGCCGAAATCACATCGAAGAGTTCTTCGAACGTGATGAAACGACGGCGATTAGCAATCTTGTAGTCGTCGACGGCAGTCGCCAGTTCATTGACTTCAGGGCGTGCGGAACGATCTCCGTCTCGAAATTGACGTCTTTCGTAACCTGCGACGGCCGGGCCGTTGTCGCCACGGCGGCGGTCAAGAAAGCCCTGCTGTGTAGCCGGAGTCGCGATAGCTTGCTGTTCCATGTCTGTCTCACTTTTTTTGTTGCTGAGCTTCCCCCCGCATAACGAAGTCATTTCCGGGAGCAAAACAACTGTTCGTTCCGTTCTTCGTGACTGCAAGCGGGTTCTGAATGGGACACGGTAATCGCAGGTTAACAGGTACGGGTTGAGCTAAAGAATGTGGTTGTGCCGAAGATTTCAATTCGCACCACAGTGGGTTTGCCTCCCAAACTACTGGATTCCACTCCGCCGCTGAAGCTGTAAGATGGGTGCAAACTTCGAATCGATCCTTACCCAACACTCACTGAAATTCAGAATTGTGGAGTTCCGAACAATGTCCTGCCGCTGTCTTGCCGCTGTGATCGCATCCGGCCTGATTCAATTCACACTTGCGGGTTGTTCTCCTTCGACAGAACCACCGGCGGCCCCACCGACTCCGCCTTCTTCAGACGCCACAGGTACCGGAGGTCTGGAAACGGGATCCAATTCGAATGAAGGCGCATCCGATTCTGTCGATGAGTTTCAGGAGTTTGACGGAATGAAGTTTCTCGTTCCGGCAAGTTGGGAATCGATGGAACTCTCCGGCATGCAGAAAGGGATTATCGCAGCAAAATTCAGCATTCCTTCGGCGGGCAATGATGTCAGCCTGACCCTTTCCACCTCAGGGGGATCCCTTGAAGACAACATTCGGCGATGGCAGGGACAGTTCAGTGGTGGCCCGGATATTGTAACGGAATCCATTAAGGCTGACGGTCAGGATGCAACTGTGGTGCGTCTTCAGGGAACGTTTTCTCCCGGCTTCGGCCGACCATCTCAGGATGGCTATGCGATGACAGGTGTGGTCATTCCTATGGGTCAGACCAACTACTACATCAAACTGACAGGCCCCATTGAAGGAGTCTCCAGCGCAGACGCCGAGTTCATCGAGTTCTGCAAATCAGCGCGTCGTGGCTAGAGCTGTCCGTTGAAAAACCGGGACAGGCGAGCAGGACGACTGAAAACCGTCGTGTTCTAAGGTCTCCTGCTCGAGCCAGTCCCGTTTTTCAACAGGCTGCCAGAGCTGTTCATTTGAGTACCGGCGAGCGGAATGTCGAGGGAAGCGGATCAGCAGTATGAACGACACCCGAATCTATTTCGATAACAACGCAACAACGTGTATGTTGCCCGAAGTTGTCGAAGCGATCAACCACGCGGGAAGGACGGCCTTTGCGAATCCCGGCAGTCAGCACAGCTTCGGACGGGATGCTCGCCGGACGCTTGATGACGCGCGTGAAACAATTGCGCGCATCCTGAACGCAGAAGAGTCTGAAGTCGTGTTTACCAGCGGCGGAACAGAATCAATCAACATGGCGGTTCAGGGATTAACAGCCGGCCGAACAGGTACCATTGTCGCGACCGCCGGTGAGCATCCCGCAACCCTGCGTTCATATGATCGCGCTGCCGTTCACGGGCTCAGGTCCCTTCACCTGAAAGTCGATTCCGATGGATTGCTCGTCGAATCGGAACTCGATGGACTGCCCTGGAACCAGTTGAGACTTGTTTCTGTGATCCTTGCCCACAACGAGACCGGGGTGATTCAGCGCACAAAGAGGCTCAGTGACCTCTGCGAACATCACCGCGTTCCGCTGCTGATTGACGCTGTGCAGGCCGTTGGCAAGATCCCTGTGGACTTTGCAGCATTGAAGGCGACAGCTCTGGCTTTTGGTGCGCATAAGTTTCATGGCCCTCGCGGTGTCGGTGGACTACTGATACGCCGAGGCGTGAAGCTTGTGCCATTCATGGAGGGCGGACATCAGGAGAATGGACGCCGTGCCGGAACGGAAGCTGTCCCACTGATCGCGGGCATGGCAAAAGCGCTCGAGGTTTGGCATGAGTCTGCAGGACACCGGCAGATGATGATTTCCGAAATGCGAAACCAACTCCAGCAGCGGCTGCTTGGTGAGTGCTCGCCGGCCATCGTGCATGGCTATCAGGCCGAACGTCTGCCTAACACGCTTAGTATTGCATTTCCGGGACTTTCCGGCGAAGCTCTCCTGGTGAATTTACACTTAGCTGAAGTGGCATGTTCGCTGGGAAGTACATGTGCAAGTGGTTCTGCGGAACCAGCCCCGGCGCTGCTGGCGATGGGAGTGCCGCCGGACATCTGTCTGGCCACCGTTCGGTTGAGTCTCGGAATCCTGAATACAATGGATGAAGTCAACGATGCCG
>JAGQQE010000296.1 GCA_020426345.1 Planctomycetaceae bacterium | reverse complement strand
GCTCGGCCCCGAATCGGCTCGGTCCCGAATCGGCTCGGCCCAGAATCGGCTCGGCCCAGAATCGGCTCGGCCCAGAATCGAATCGGCCCCGAATCGGCTGCGAACGTGGGCCATTCAGTCGCGGGCCGGGCCGCTGCGCGGGGGTTCTCGCTGACCTCGTTTCGCTGCTGGTTGGCTGTAATCGCCGTCGGCCCTGTTCTCTGAACCTTCTCGCTGAACCTGAGCACTGGAACGGACAAGCCAGTTCTGAAGTCGTGAGGCAAAGGGACGCTTGATGCTGCGTTTTGCTCCTTCATTCCCAATCTGACAGGATTTCTTTGTAACAGTTCCAATCTCTCGACAAATGAGCGTTTGAGAAGGCAATCGACCTTCTGACGACTGCCAAACGATCATTCGAAGGTTCGAGAGATGAAAACGACAAAGCGACTTTCAAATTTCTTCCGCAATCGCTCCCGCAGAACTCGCCGTCAACAGACGCATTTTCGATTGCCTGCACTGGAACGTCTCGAATCTCGCGAGCTGCTTGCGGCTGCGATGGGGTGGGAAGGCGACATTCTGCAGATTACTGGTTCTGAAGGCCAGGACTTTATTGCGGTCCAGCAGGATGAGCTGGGGACGAGGGTTTTTACTGAAGATGCTGTGTTTACGGAATATGAAGGCCGGTCACTGGACTCAGCGGCTTCCATCGTCGTCTCCGGTCGGGGTGGCAACGATATACTTTTTAGTTATCAGACGGATCTGCCCGTCAGCCTGAGCGGTGACGACGGCAACGATTTTCTTTATTCCAACGCTGCGAACGATGTGCTGGACGGTGGACCTGGGTTGAACTGGATCCAGACCGAGGACGCTCGGGTCACGAGTGATGATGCCTTTGGTATCTCCGGCCTTGATTTGATCATCACTCCGGAATTCAACGCAGACGGACGTATTGGCCTGCATGTTGATGCCTTCGGCGACTTCAATATCGCAGGTCATGCTGTTGCGGTTTCCGGGGATGCAACTGTGACGGCAGACGGTGTCGCTGTGGAAGTGACGGGAGCTGTTGCGAATTGGGACGACGCTTTCGATATCGAAGGTCTGGATCTGGGCAGCACGAGCCTGACCCTGCGTGCTGGTACGGATGTGAACGATGGCGATGGATATCGAGTTGATGTGCAGTCTCAACTGAATCTTACCGGCGCGGACATCAATATTCGTGGGTCTGTTGACGTTCGGCAGGAACTGACCACGGCTGCGTTTGTCGGGACGGTCGCTGACTGGGATGACGCCTTCGGAGTTGACGGACTTCATTTGACCGACAGCCAGACGAGTATCACCGCACACACGGACCACCAGGGAGACTTTGGTTTTGAGATCGATGTACTGGGGGCACTGCATGTTGAAGACACAGCGATTGATGTTTCCGGCAGAGTCAACATGGCGCCGGATCAGATTGATGCTGTGTTCAGCGGATCAATCGCCAGCTGGGATGATGCCTTTGGAATCGAGGGTCTGGATCTGAAAGACAGCGAGGTCAACGTAGTCACTTTTTCTGACCGTGACGAGCACTCCGAGCTGCGGATCGATCTTTCGGCAGAGATGCTCGTGGATGATGTCGAGATTGATGTTTCCGGCAGCGTCCAGGTGACTCCGGAGATGATCGATGCGGTCTTCGATGGTTCGGTCGCCGACTGGAATGATGCTTTCGGAATTGCCGGACTTGACCTCCTGGACAGCGAACTTGCGATTGCGGCGTTTTCTGACCGTCAGAATATCAATGATCTGCAAATCGACCTGAATGGTGATCTGAACATCCACGGTACTAAAGCCCGTGTCGAAGGTTCTCTGGACATTGACCCGGAACGGGTTGAGGGAATTCTGACAGGAACCGTGGCTGCAAACTGGGCGAACGCGTTCGGTATCACCGGTCTTACGCTGGCGGACACTCAGCTGAGAGTCAATGCTCTGCACGACAGGAACAATGGCAATCGCCTGAGTTTCGACCTCGCCGCCAACATGGATGTCTCTGGCATCGATGTTGCCGTTACGGGAGAAGTGGAACTTAATGAAAGCAGCGTCAGCGGTTCGCTGACGGGTGTAATTGCCGGAACATGGAGCAACGCGTTCGGAATTGCACCACTGCATCTGCATGATACCACGATCAATGTCAGTGGAACCAGTACGTCGGCCGGATCGAACCTGTCCGTGGGTGTTTCGGCGGGCATGAATGTACTCGGCATGGACCTGGGTGTCTCCGGCATTGTCGAAGTCACACCCGATGAAGTCCGGACAACACTCACCGGTCTGGTTTCCGGCGAATGGATGGACGCCTTCGGAATTCCAGGGCTGGATCTGCGAAACACTGCCCTGACGATTGATGGTGACTCCGCCTCCACTGGTCTCGATATTGATCTGGATACCGACCTCAAACTGTTCGGTAGTTACGTCGACATGATCGGCGAACTGGATCTTGGCCCTGCAGGAGTCGACGTGAGTTTTTCCCCTCCTGGCTCGCTGGCATTTACAAACCTTCTGGGCATTGATGGCTTCACTCTGGACGACGCAGATCTGACCGTCACAGCTGGCCTCGACGGACTTGAAGTTGCGATCAGTTCTTCCATCGACATGGGCAATCTTGATGTCGATCTCGAAGGTGTGTTCCTGGTAAGTCGAACAGGTGTGAGGGCGGATTTAACCGGGCGGGTGGCTGAGTGGGACAATGCCTTCGAAGTTCCGGGGCTGAACCTGAATGATGTTGTACTAACGCTTGGCGCTGAATCAGGTGACCATGGGGCCAGCATGTTCATTGGTGTTGGGGCAGGCATTGAAATCGGACGGTCGGAACTTCAAATCGCTGGTCTTGTCGGCTTCGGAAGCACAGGCTGGGAAGTCGCGTTTCGAGGCAGCATTGATTCGCTGACCGGAGACGACCTTATTGACTTCGCCAATACGATGAATCAGGCGGCTGACCCCAATGCCGCAGCCATTCCGGATGGTTCGCTCGGCGATTTTGAGCTGCGAGCTGCTTACATCAACTTTGCTCCACATGGCGGAAACGCAGAACTGGGCATCGAAGACGGCTTCGGCATTGGAGCCGCCTTTTACAACGACGGCAAGCTGATCGGAAGCGGTGAGTTCATTGTCGATCTGGCAAATGGTGTGTTTGAAGCGGGTCTCGAAGTACCGGAAATGCACCTGGGCCCCGTTGAGCTCAATGATGTCTCTGTGGATATCCGGCTCGCCCCAACCAATTCCTGGTATCGCGTTGCTGGCCAGGCACAACTGATGGGTGCAAATGTCGCACTGGACGGAACAATCTCATCCAACAGTTTTTCGCTTCAGGGGAGTGCGGCTGTTGATCTTGCAGGACTGTCGGCTTCGGTTCAGTTTATTGTGGATCAAAACGGCGTTCGCTTTGTGGCGACATCTGGTGGGGGGGCCATCAATGCTGTCAAGGATAGTCTGACAAGCGGGATCCGAGCAGTGGCCAATACGGCACAAGCTGCGATTGATACAGCCCAGGCAGGAGTTGATCTGGCAAAGAAAGGCGTAGCGAATCTGGAAGCGGATCTGGCAGAAGCTCGAGCAGAAGCTCAGAAGACCGTGGACAAAATCAAGGCTGATATCAACAGTGCGAAATCTGTCGTCGACAGTGCTCTGGCAAGCAGGAATTACTGGGGCAATCAAAAATCAGTTCGGTATACCGCATGGCGAAAAGCAGTCAGCGCAACAAATGATGCGAAATGGTATGACAAGCCATACTACAAGGCGATTGAAATCTCCCGGTACTCCAGCTACGTCTACTCAGTCGGTCGCTATTCAACCCAGGTCGTCGTCTACAACGCTGCTAAGGTAACCTACAACGCCATTCGCGAAGCAGCTGGCTGGGCTCTGGACGCAGCAGGAGTGGAAGCCAGTCCCAATGTTGTGCGGCTGAAAGCTCTTCTGGCAGCAGCCAACCTGGCCGTTGATACCGCCGAAATGGTTCTGGATGGTGTCGAACGTGCCAACGCTGGTGTCCTGCAGGCTCTGAATACAATCGACAGCGTCAGAGTGACTCGCATCACCATAGCAGGCAACGTCTCTGACTTCAGAAATTCCGGTCTGAAAGTGACCCTCGATTACAGTGTCGGAGATCAAACTCGCCAGCTGTCGCTGGATGCTTCTGCCGATAACCTTGTTGAACAACTGGGCAAAGAGTTACTGGCCGCTATTGTGTAGGTCCTGCAGGGAAGCTGTCGCAGAACGATCCAGAAACCCACAACACAAAGCCTTAAAGACCCTCGACCATCAGTTTGTCGAGGGTCTTTTGATTTGTATGTCGACCGAAGTCGCCGCTCGTGCTGGTCGCAAAATCGCCGGCCGCAAGTTGCAAGGCAGTTCTGAACATCCGGTTTTCAACTTGTCAGCCCGGGCCATTCTGAAAAGGCAAGATCGGTGAGGCGGTCGACATCGTTGAATCGGCCCGAATCAGGGTTGCTGGTATTCTGAAGGTTCGTGCTCACATCCACAGCTTCATAGTCAGCCGATCGTTCCAACCCGGGTCGCCCGTGCAAAACAATGGCATCGTCACGATCACGGCTGAAACGAGCGGACGCCCTGTCGCGTGTGGTACCGTTGATCGTCGCTTCCTTTGCAGCAGGCGTTGCAACCGGGTTCGTCAGCTGTGTCAGCAACCGGGTCTCCTGAGTGCCGTCTTGTGAATTCTCAAGATCACTGATCTGAAAATCCAGCGGGGCTGACCAGATCCCAGCCCTCCCGGCACTATTGATGGCACGCACCCAGAAGCGGTAAGTCCCCGCTTCCATCAAACCCGATGTGAAACTGGTCTCCGTCAGCCCGGATTCATACAGCACGCGATTTGACGGTCCGGCATTGTCAATTCGGTTCACCCAGAACTCATACCGGACTGCCCCTGCAGCACTGTTCCACGTGAACAGGACAGGCCCTTCGGGCAGCCCATTGCCCCCGTTATTTCCACCCGGTCCAATCAGTTGCACGCGTGCCGGCGGTGTTTCGAAACGATGAACGTTGCTCCAGCTTCCGGTATTTCCCGAAACGTCGATGGCTCTGACACGAACCTGATATTCAACTCCATCAAGAAAGGGGGTGGATGGTGTGAACGATGTCCCAGTCAGATTGGCCCGACGAATGATAACGTTATTCGATGAGTCTGTGACTTCCAGTTCATAGTTCAATGCATCGGGGACCGCGGACCAGGAGACCGGCGACATTGTTGAAGATGTGGCCGAGGTCGGACCCAATACCACCGGCGGAGCAAGGGTATTGAAACGGGCCGCCAGACTCCAGGAAGACTGGAAACCGTTCGCTCCCTGAGCCTGCACCCAGAACACGTAGGATCCTGCGGGTAATGGAGTTTCCGTTCGGTACAAAGTCGATGTCAGATCCTGAATTCGCAGAATCTGATCGTGGACGACGGGAGTCAGTTGACGCACCCAGAGATCAAACGTTTCTGCTCCCGGAACGCTGGTCCATTCAAACGTCGGAGTATTCCCCACTGTTCCGCCGACGGGAGCCGTGATGATTGAAGGCGTGATCACTCTGAGCGGCATCGCTGCCCAGGTTCCTCCAAAGTTGTTCGCACCAAACGGGCGAACCCAAACGGTATACAGTCCAATCGGAAATGCCGTTTCGGGTGTGAACAACGTTTCCGTAAGGTTCTGCTGCCGCACGAACTGGCGTTCGCCTGTTGTACGATTATCAATCCAGAGGTCATAACGCTCAGCCCCGGCAACCGGGGACCATTGAATATCGGGAAGACCGTCCCGGCTGGTCTGCTCACCAGAAAACTGCGTCTGCGTCTGGACCAGAAACGTCACTGGATCACTGAAGGCTGTTTTATCACCACTCGAAAACACTCCCCGAACCCGAAACTGATACTGCCCCAAATCAAGCGGTGCGGCTGGGTGAAATACGGTGTCCTCGGCTTCCAGAAGCACAGGATGACTGCCAGCCGTAAGATTCACAAGTTCCACTTCGTACGAAACCACGTCGATCACCGACGACCATGCGAGTTGCGGTAAGCCGTCTCGTGATGGCGAAGCGGGCTGGATGCCAACCGGCTGATACGTCAGCACCGTGTTTTCGATGTGAACATAACTGATCGGCTGCATTCCACTGACTTCGAATCCACCGGAATCATTCGTTGGCCCGGCATGCTGAATTAAGGAACCTGAACCAGGGGTGACATGAAGGAAATCACCAAAACCAATCGGATTTCCTCCGTCGATATGAAAGGATGTCGTCGCTGACGGCGTTACCCTGAAGGTATCACGTCCCGGACCTCCGCTGACGGCAACGGACGCAATCCCCGATAGTCCAATGGTTTTCAATGCGCCGTCGAAGCTGACTTCTGATGCCGACAATTCGATCGTGTCGTCCAGCATGCTTCCATACACTTCAACATGGTGAATTGTTCTTTTGGAACCCAGTGGTGGCATTGCAGAAGAAATCGTAATTTGACCAGCCATTGTAAGCTCGGCACTGAACAGGCCGGTGGTAATATCGACCGTGTCTACGGACTGCGGAGTGACTGCAACAGACCTGTTGGTTCCAGCCGAACCAGTGACGATAATGTCTGTAAAATTCCCGAGTTCATCCATCGAACCAGTCAGCGAAAACGACTCGACAGCAACACTGGTCACGAGCCGCGAATCCTGCAGCAACCCTGGCAGCATCAACTGAGCAGTTGGACCGTCAAGCTGCATCTCCAGGCGATCCGCTCCGTCGCCTCCATCAACACGCACGTAGCCGGCGACGGATAGCGACTGACTGACTCCAACCTTGTCATCGCCCGAGCCCGTCAGAAGTGAGAGCGATTCGAAGTTGCTGTGAAGAAACGATTGGTGATTCATGAACAGTTCGCCGCTTAACAAGGCAATTGAGTCCGAGTTCTCACTGCCAATGACACGCAGCAAATCGTTGCCGCCAAGTGCATCGATGGCCACAATCTCGACGTCGCGTAAAGTCAGTGGTGTGGCCGCGTTGAACCGCAATATCGATTGTTGGTCGCCGAGTGGTGTGAGAGTCACGATATCATCGGTACCTGGCATTCCTGGCAGCGTGCCTGAAGCATGTTGGCCCGGTTCGAGACTTCCGCTAACAGGGAATGGCCCGTCTTCAGCTGTCACAGCGCTGGCATCATTGACATCAAAGATCACCAGTTCAAAGTTGCCCTCGCCAACAGGGTTGTTGTTCGAAATACGCACCAGATACGTGCCTGCTGGCAGAGGGTTTGTTAACAATCCGTTGCCCGTGGCTCCGGCGATATTGCTACCGCTGGCCAGAACAACTTCACCGGCTGCGTCGAGAACCTCCAATACGGAGTGCATGCGACTGCCACTGTTTGTCGGATCGTTGTCAACAATGGCGGCGATCCGGTGGTTGTGGTCAATCTGCACGGAGATCAAACTGTTGCCTCCGAACGGTACGGTTCCCCGGCCCGCCACACGGTGGTTGTGGTCAATCTGCACGGAGATTAGCCCGCCTGTCGGGATGTCAACAAACTCACAAGATTCGACCACCGCGGCGAACAATTCAAAGCCTGGGACCGACTCGCTATCGGAACTGGCAACGTCGAAATACACATTGCCATAGGCATTGAGGTTTCCGGTCGCGAAAGCAACTCCTCCATTGGCCTCTGAAGGGAATTCCGGATCGTTCAACACGGTTTCGCGGTCTGACCCAAGGATGCCAACACGCGGAATTGTGTTCCCTTCACTCGGTACGACCAAAGCCACGGCTTTGGCTTGTGGATCATCACTGCCTGTCACCCTGAAGCGGGCCGAAGGAATCGATTCGTTACTCTG
>JAGQQE010000295.1 GCA_020426345.1 Planctomycetaceae bacterium | reverse complement strand
CTCCGGTTGCTTCTTTCGATGCAGTACGCAACGCCGGGGAAGAAGCTGCAGTTTATGGGAACAGAACTCGGTCAGTGGAATGAATGGAATCACGACGCTGAAGTCGACTGGGTGTTGCGGACATTCGACCGTCATGAGGGTATTCGCCGGATGCTGTGCGACCTCAACCGCATCTACCTTTCCGAGCCAGCGCTTCACGAGTGCGATGTCCTGCCGGAAGGATTTCAATGGATTATCGGCGACGATCGCAGCAACTGCGTGGTCGCGTTCCTGCGGAAATCCAGAGATAACGCAGAGACACTGGTCGTTGTCTGCAACCTGACGCCGGTTCCGCGGGGGGACTATCAGGTAGGCGTGCCCGCGGCTGGCTTCTATCGTGAGATCTTCAACAGCGACGCCCAATGGTACGACGGGACAGGTAGCGGAAATAAAGGTGGAGTTTACTCAAAGGAAAAGGAATCACACGGGATGGAAAACAGCATCCGTATTCTTGCTCCACCACTTGGTGTCTGCATCTTTAAAGCAATCACAGGTCCGCCACCGGATGAAACGTCCGCTTCCGGCCGACCACGCATTTAGCTTAAAAAAAAAAAAAAAAACGGGGCTGGATCGAGCAGGAGACCTGGAACACGCCGGTTGACAGCCGTGCAGCGTGCCTGTACCGATTTGTCAACGGAAAGTTAGCCCCGTCGTTCGATCGACACGTCGGATGCAACAGTTTCGGAACTGGCCCAGTGGTCAGAAGCACCGCAAGTCCAATGTCCGACAATTTGAACTGAAGCCTCCGCGGTCTATCATCGCACCAGGCATGACGTCAAAGGACGATTCCAGGGGATGCGTGCGTTTCTGCGACGCCAGACATTGCAACAGCGCTGGCAGTCTTCATACTGCCAGCAGAACATAGTTCCGTGATTCACAAGAGAAAAGGTCAGGATATGAGTAACGTTCGCTCGGGTGCCGTCACCCTTAAAGGAAACCCTGTCGATCTGGCTGGAAGTGCCCTGAGTGCAGGGTCCGCTGCACCGGAGTTTTCACTTCAGGATAATGGCCTGTCAGAAGTCACTCTGGCACAGAGCGGTGGAAAGACACGCATCATTGCCACCGTGCCATCGCTCGATACGGCCGTGTGCCACGCGGAAACCAAGAAATTCAACGATCAGGCAGCAAGCCTTCCCAATGTCGAAGTGCTGGTGGTCAGCATGGACTTGCCGTTCGGCCAGAAGCGATGGTGCGGTGCTGAAGGCGTATCCAACATCAAGACCCTGTCGGCCCACCGCTGCACAAAGTTTGGCGAAGACTACGGGGTACTCATCAAAGGTGGTCCGCTCGACCGATGCCTCGCTCGTGCTATTTTTGTAATCGATGCTGACGGCAATCTTAAGCACGTCGAATACGTCAGCGAAATTGCTGAACATCCGAATTATGATGCCGCTCTGGCAGCCTGCTGAAAAGCAATTGCCGTTAAAGTCGCATCCCTGTACGTGAAAAAATACAGCCCGATCTCAGCCTGAGATCGGGCTGATTTTTGAAATGGCGGAAACTCACGCGAACGGCGAGCATGCTGGAATTCGCATTGAGGAAAGGACCTCTGTCGATGTCCGAAACACTCTACAGAATCGCCTCTTCTGCCTGGGGAACGTGGCTGGAGCTCGCGCCCTGGCTGTGCGTTGGATTGATCTTTGCCGGGCTGATGAAAGCCCTGTTTCCGAACCACCTTGTGCGAAGGTGGCTTGGGGGTTCAGGCATCGTGACGACGATTAAGGCCGCATTGATCGGGACACCACTCCCACTCTGTTCCTGCAGCGTGCTGCCAGCTGCCATCCAGCTCCATCGATCCGGCGCATCAAAAAGTTCCACCATCGCCTTCCTGATCGCTACACCGGAGAACGGAGCCGACTCACTTTCCATGTCGTGGGGACTGCTGGGACCGGCGATGACACTGGTCCGACTCGCGAGTGCACTGATCAGCTCCGTCACTGCCGGACTACTCTGCAGTATCCTGGACAAGAGCGAATCATCAGAGGTATCAGCGTCTGAGCTGTCAGGACAATCAAATCAGGAGGTGCCAGAGGCTGGAGCGTGCTGTCATTCGGAACTCCCGACAGACAAAACTCAGGAAAAGGTACTGCAACCGACTTCCATTCCCGGCACCGGTTTACTGGCGATCATTGAACCTCCGGCAATCCCGAACAGGGTTCTCCATGCGAACGAATCCCAACTCACCGCGACAGATCACACCGCAGCCCCGGTCAGTAAGTCCTGCTGTGCTACCCAACCCGTGGAAGACCACAGTGGGGTTCTGTCCGCCACGCTTGCCGGAATTCGGTACGCCTTCGATCGCCTTCTTTCGGACATCGCCCACTGGGTATTCATTGGCGTGCTGACTGCAGCCATTGTTCAGGAACTGGTTCCTGCGAATGCATTTTCAACCTGGGGCAGTGGTCCATGGACAATGCTTGCCGTGCTTGCCATCAGCGTTCCCACTTATGTCTGTGCAACGGCTTCTACTCCGATCGGTGCTGCCATGCTGGGCGCAGGGTTGAGCCCCGGAACCGTTCTTGTTTTCCTGCTGGCTGGTCCGGCAAGTAATTTTTCAAGTGCGGGAATCGTTCGGCGGGAACTCGGTCAACGATCCATGCTGGCCTACCTGTTCGGTGTGATCGGTATCACGCTGGCACTTGGACTGACCGTCGACTGGGCATTCCCCGGGCTTGGCAATCAGGCTCGGCAGCATGTCCACACTCACGAATCATTTATCCCGCACTGGATCGCTGTTCCCATCGCGGCCGTACTGGGCATGCGAATGATCTGGGCAATTGTGATTCGTCAATTTCGTTCCATGGGATGAATCGCGGATCTGCAATCCCCCTCAGACAGTCAGTAACTTTTTCATTTCACGAACGGCTCTTTCGAGACCGACCATCATGGCATGCGACACAATGGAATGCCCGATGTTCAGTTCATGAAGGCCGTTGATTTCGGCAATTCTCCGTACATTGCGATACGTCAAACCGTGCCCCATGTTCAGCAATAGCCCCTGCGCCAGAGCGAATTGCCCCGCTTCCACCAGTTTGTCAAACTCATCATCCTGCTCTGCAATCGTCCTTGCTTCGGCATAGGCACCGGTATGCAGCTCCACGGCACGCACGCCCAGTTGAGCGGCGAGTTCCACCTGAGTGACATCCGGATCGATGAACAAACTGGTTTCAATCCCGGCATCATGCAATCGTAGAATGCAGTTCTCGATTCGAACACGATTCGCGCGAACGTCGAGGCCGCCCTCCGTCGTAATCTCCTCGCGCTTTTCCGGCACCAGCGTCGCCTGCTCTGGCCGAACCTCCACTGCAATATCTGTAATTTCCTCAGACACAGCCATTTCCAAATTCAGCTTCACACGAAGCATCTGGCGAATGACGCGTACATCACGATCCTGAATATGTCTGCGGTCTTCCCTTAAATGAAGCGTGATCCCGTCCGCGCCTCCCATTTCTGCCAGCACTGCCGCATGAACGGGATCCGGTTCGTTGGTTCTCCGGGCCTGCCGGACAGTTGCAACGTGGTCAATGTTAACGCCAAGTAATGGCATAGTAGTCCATACTCCAATGTCGAGCTTTCGCTCGGATGCAAACAACTGGCAAGGGCGATCGTCGAAGCGAACCGTTCAAAAGTTCGCGAGTACTTCAACCCATGAAGGACGGAAACCGACTCACCGGCTATCCGGCAGAAACGCCGGTGAAGTAATCGGGCTCCTGGCCCGCAATCCATTTGATGTTACAGCCGATACTCGGCATTTGATCAGACGACACCCTCCCCCCGGACAGAACTGCCTCACAAGCTGCCCGGAGATCAGCGCCATCGACGGGAAGACCATTGCCAGGCCGGCTGGAATCGAATTGACCGCGATAAACGAGCGCATGGTCGCTATCAAACAGAAAAAAGTCCGGCGTACATGCCGCTCGGTACGCCTTCGCGGCAGCTTGATCCCCATCAAACAGGTAAGGGAATGTGTAGCCGGCCTGCGCGGCCTCTTCCTTCATCTTCTCCGGGCCATCCTGCGGATAAGCTGCGACATCGTTGCTGCTTATACCGACAACAGCGAGCCCTCGAGCCAGAAACTCGTCGGTGAACGTTTTCAGGGCGGAGCGAAGGTGGACAACGAAAGGACAGTGGTTGCACAAAAAGATTACGAGCAATGGCTTCCCGACAAACTGGGAACGAGTGACTGTTGCGCCATCAACGTTTATCAGAGAAAAGTCTGGAGCAATCGTCCCCAGTGGAAGCATTGTTGAAGCGGTTTTGACCATAGCTGCAATTCCCTTATTCCAAAGATCATTCGAATCGACATCAATTCAGAGTCCTGACGACTCCCTGATCATCCCCAGTCTTTTCAAGGCAGGGGCGGAGCATCTAGTGGACCTTTCGTATGCCCCTGCAGGCTCAATCGCACCCAGCCCCAAACTAAACCGGTCTCGCGGTCTGAATCTTGTTGATGAGTGGAGTGATGATCTCGGGAGGAACAAAATCCTGCAACCGCTGCCGAGCCTGGGATCCCGCCATTCCTGCAATCTGCTTGATCAGTGAACTTGAAATGTGGGCGAATCGATCACCGGACATCAGAAAGACGGATTCAATACCCTCATCGAGAACCCGATTCGTCAGCGACATCGTGAATTCGGCGTCGATATCCGTCAGGGTCCGCACGCCCCGTAGCAGAATCCGACTACCACACTGCCGCACAAACTCCACCGCAAGGCCATCGAATGTACTCACCTCAACATTCGAAAAGTCCGCCAGTGCGGCCTGACAGAGGTCCACTCGCTCCAGAGGAGTAAACAAGGTCCTTTTGTCCGGATTTGTTCCAATCCCAACGGTGACTCTTTCGAAGACACTTGCGGCCCGCCTGACGATATCGAGGTGCCCCAGCGTCAGGGGATCAAAACTTCCGACATACACAGCGTGCGATGCGTTTCCCTGAGTTGCAGACATTCTCAGTTCCCCTGTATCTCAGCTCGGATGAATGAATTCAGAAAGCTCACATGCCATCAGTACATCTTTCTGAAGGCTTGTGCCAGCGCGCACTTTAACCGGGCGCTCGTGGAAAGTGCAGCCAGTCATGTGCAGCCCCTTTCTGCCATTCCTGCAGCCAGACCAGATGACGCAGCAATTGCCGTCACTTTCACATCAAACACAACCTGTTCTGTCAAAAGACGTTACAGCAAGAACTGAAACACATTCAGGCCCAATCAAAACCTACGGATCATTGGAACATCATGTGCAGGCGGTTGATTCATCCATTGATAATTGACAACAAACGCAAGAGTTCATCCAAAGATATTCGCTCACCTGCACGCAGGACACAGATTGATGGCCGTGTTTCGCTGGGGACACAATTGGGATCCATTTCGGGATCTCGAACGAGAAATGGACCGACTCCTTCAGGGCGTGAGCCTGACGCTGCACGGCGTCCGTTTCGGGCGAAGGTTTCCGCAGCTGAATCTGATGGATGTCGGTGACTCCTACATTGTGACAGCTGAAATTCCAGGCGTTGACCCTCAGGATCTGGACATTACCACCGCATCAGGAGTGCTGACGATCCGTGGGACCCGAGTCCCGCCGGAAGAGGCCAGAGAGGAATCCTTTCGTCGGCAGGAGAGATTTCAGGGGCCGTGGCAACGTGCCATCCAGCTGCCTGAGCGAGTTGACGAAGATCAGATGGCGGCAGAATACTCTGCCGGCATTCTCCGGATAACCCTTCCCAAAGCGCCATCCGCAATGCCTCGCCAAATCAAGGTCACTGAAGAATGAGCGAGTTTCTACCAATTCCTTCAGATTCCAGTCTTCCGGATCAGGAGCAGTCAGGGCAACCTGAGTCGAACGAACGCCCCCAACTGCTCTTTAATCCTCCGATCGACATCTACGAAACCGCTGACGGACTCGTTCTTTATGCTGACCTGCCCGGGGTGACCGCCGACGATCTCGAACTTCAGGTGCAGGACAACCGGTTGACTCTGTTCGGCCGCGTGAAGCGAAAAAATCCGGACAATGCAGTCCTGCTGCATCAGGAGTACGAAATTGGCGATTTCGTCCGATCCTTCATCCTGAGCGACCATG
Organism: Planctomycetaceae bacterium; assembly: GCA_020426345.1. Classification (GTDB taxonomy): domain Bacteria; phylum Planctomycetota; class Planctomycetia; order Planctomycetales; family Planctomycetaceae; genus F1-80-MAGs062. The sequence continues at coordinate 1,723 of JAGQQE010000295.1, read as the reverse complement.
TTGATCACGAACGCATTCATGCCAAACTGAACCATGGCGTGCTCCGCGTCGAGCTTCCCCGTGCCGAAAGAGCGCGGCCACGAAAGATCGAAGTGTCTACCTGAGAAGCAGTTACGGCGACTATCGACAAAAAACACATCCTTGTTTTGGCTTTCCGGCAAGACGACTGTCACGGGGCTCCTGGGGCACTTTCCCATTCGCACACACGCGAAATGTTCCCGAATGCAACGGATTGTAACGATTCAACGCAAGCAGTTTGCCGACAACGCGTTATGAAGATCGGGACTGACGGACGTTCGATTCCGGTCGGCTGGACTTTGACAAAGCTGTCAAATAACATGCCCTGTTCTGTCGGGATTCGCAAAGGATCGTCATCAAGGTGCTGACGAACGAGCCCGCGTACTCTGTTTTTTGGGTAACCAGCACTGGCAATAGCCAGAGTTTGGATACATTCAGGCGGTTTCCAGAATGGTCGATCGACATCTCCTCCGAGAATTTTCCGTTGAAGACAGCGAACTCGACGCGCTGATGGCAGCGTCGTTCCCCGAACTTTCTACCGATGAAGACGCAATTCATGGCGTCTACGATGACAAGGCTCAGGCCTACGGCATTAACGAAATCCTGACGGGAACCATCGTTCGCGTCGATAACGAAGAAGTCGTCGTTGACATCGGTTACAAGAGTGAAGGTGTCGTTCAGCGCGAAGAATGGGAAGAGGAAGATCCCGAGCCAGTCGTCGGCGAGCAAATTGAAGTTCTGCTGGAAGAATTTGAAGACTCGATCGGCCTGATCGTCCTGTCCATGCGGAAAGCCAAGCGCATCCGCGAATGGGAAACAATCATCCAGACGCATGCCGAAGGCGACATCGTCAAAGGCACGGTCATTCGCAAGATCAAGGGTGGTCTTCTCATCAATATCGGCGTCAATGTCTTCCTGCCAGCAAGCCAGGTTGACATTCGTCGCCCATCCGATATCGCTGACTACATTGGTCAGGAAATCGAATGCATGATTCTGAAGATCGACGAAGCTCGTCGAAATATTGTCGTTTCTCGCCGTCGCCTGATCGAAGAAGAACGCGAGAAAATGAAGAAGGCCCTCCTGTCCGATCTGGAGGTCGGTCAGACTCGCACGGGTACCGTCAAGAACATCGCCGACTTTGGTGCATTCGTCGATCTGGGCGGCATCGACGGGCTGTTGCACATTACCGACATGAGTTGGGGACGAATTAGCCACCCAACGGAAATGGTCAAGATCGATGACGAAATCGAAGTCATGGTCCTGAACATTGATTATGAAAAAGAAAAGATCGCACTGGGGCTGAAGCAAAAATCTGCAAGCCCATGGGCAAACATTGGCGACAAATATCCTGTCAACACCAAGGTATCTGGCGAAGTCGTCAACGTGCTTTCCTACGGTGCCTTCGTGAAACTGGAAGATGGCATTGAGGGTCTTGTTCACATCAGCGAAATGTCATGGACACGCCGTGTGAACCATCCAAGTGAGCTGGTTGCCATCGGTGACAAAGTGGAAGTCATGGTCCTGGGGATCAATCAGGACAAGCAGGAAATCTCGCTGGGTATGAAGCAAACCCAGCCAAACCCATGGGACGAAGTTGCCGCAAAGTACCCACCAGGCAGCCTGGTCAAAGGCACCGTTCGCAACCTCACCAACTACGGTGCGTTTGTTGAACTGCAGGAAGGCGTCGACGGACTTCTGCACATCA
>JAGQQE010000294.1 GCA_020426345.1 Planctomycetaceae bacterium | reverse complement strand
GGGGAAAGTTGAAGAACTGTGACTAGCGGTTCCCGGAGACGTGAAGCTAGACTTGGGTGGTGAGGGGTCTCATACGGCGTCCAGTTATTCCTGAAACGAAAGAGCGAAGATGAACTACAGAAATCAACGGCGTGCCTTTACGCTCATCGAACTGTTGGTGGTGATTGCAATCATCGCCATCCTGATTGCCCTCCTTTTGCCGGCTGTACAGCAGGCAAGAGAAGCAGCTCGCAGAACCCAGTGCAAGAACAATTTCAAGCAACTTGGAATCGCCATGCACAACTACCACGACGTGTTCAATACGTTTCCGTACGGTTACTATCATTCGAACACCTACCACGGACGCGATTCGTGGATGCAGCAGTTGATGCCCTACATCGAGCAGGCTCCTGCGTACAACCAGTACGCATCGTCAAATGTCCAATGGGTCATGGACACTCCGAAGGAAATCAAAGACCTCAAGATTCCAGTGTTGATGTGTCCAAGTGATCCATCGGCGGGCGGATTCGGTGGCGGTGGCGGTGCTCGGGCGGGTGGCAACGGATTTCAGGGCAATTATGTGATGTGTGCCGGAAACACCCTGATGACAAGAGACAGCACTCAATTGAACGGGATTGTATTCCAGACGTCGTCTGTCAAGTTCCGTGATATTCTCGACGGAACGTCAAACACCCTGATGACATCCGAATCCATCATACGTGGTACCCAGACGGGTGGATGGGGCGGAGCCGGTGGCTACTGGGGTGGAGCAAATCATGGATCGTATGGATTCACAACTCTGGAGAATCCCAACACGACCGTACCTGACCAGGTCTACCAGTGTAAGAGCACCACATTCCCCAAAGCTCCATGTACAAGCATCCTGGGAGGCAGTGCGTTACGGAATTTTGCCCGAAGCCAGCACACAGGTGGCGTTCAGGTATCGCTGTCTGACGGATCCGGACGATTTATCTCAGATAACATCAGCCTCGACATCTGGCGAGGTCTTGGCAGCCGAAATGGTGGGGAAGTTCTCGGCGAATTCTGAGGTTCATTCGAACCTGCAGATGTAAACAGAGCCCGGTTCCTTACAGGAGCCGGGCTTCTCAACAGCAACACTTTTTCAACGCCCCCGAGAACTGCACCCACTTTATCGCGGCGATCAAGGGCTGATTTTGAATCCCTCGTCTCTGAAGAGTCTCTTCGTGTGTGACTGACAACCGCAGAATCGCTCTTCATTTGGATCTTGTTTCCCCGACCAGTTTATAGCGGAACATCATGAACTCCTTATTTCGTATCGCGGTTCTGTCCTGTCTAGCTTGCTCCGTTGGCTGTAGTGGTGATGATTCCGGGCCACCGACGGTCTCTGTGAGTGGAATGATTACTCTGGACGGGACACCTGTTCCGGAAGGAGAAATTATCTTCCGGTCTGCTGATGGTGGCGGAGGTCGCGCTGATGCGGCACAGATCAAGGACGGAAAGTTTTCGATGGAATCGACCCTCGGCAACAAGAAGGTCGAAATCCGGGCCCTGAGGCCTGTGGCAGGAGCTTCAACCACAACCCTGGAAACTGGCGAGGTGGGCGGTGAAGTCGAACAGTACATTCCGGAGCAGTACAACGACAAATCAACGCTGAACGCCGAAGTCAGTGAATCCGGTGAGAAAGACTTCAAGTTCGAACTGACCTCTCAATAGTCAGCCAATTCGAAAGATCTGACAGTATTCTGTAAGACTTCTGGTATCCCTGACACCGGCCCGGAAATCTTACAAAATTCCATCAGAGCCGCATGATGGGTCAGTGATGTTCACAGCGTACCTGCAGGTGTCGGTCCTCACTCTGTGAGTGTCTGCGGTGCGTTCAGGACAAAGAATTGCGATCAGCTCAATCGCGATGGGTTCAATGTTCAGAATCAATCACGACGCTGGAAATTGTTCCGTTGGCAAGTCTTGTCTTCAGAATATCGCCATCTGTCACCGTGGAGGCATCGCGGACAAGAGTCCCGTCCTCTCGAAGGGTTAAAGAGTATCCTCTTGAAAGAACCTTCAGCGGACTGAGTGCGTCAAGCGAAGCGGCAGTCGCTGTCAGTTGCTGACGTCGCCGCTCCAGCATCCACTGGATTGCGCGTTGCGCAGCTTCGGCAAGTTCATCGCAACGCTGTCGCCGCTCGTCAACAATGGTCATCGGTCTTTGAAAAACAGACCGCGACTCCCACGACTGAATTCGAAGCCTTGCGGTTTCCACTCGGGCTCGCAGCATTCCGGACAGGCGCGTCGTCAACTGATTCAGGCTTTGTCGCAGATCAGCGACCGATGGTACGACAAGTTCGCCAGCTTCGCTGGGCGTCAGGGCACGCCGGTCGGCCACAAGATCTGCAATCGAAACATCGACTTCATGCCCCACGGCACTAATGACCGGAATTCGGCACGCTGCAATCGCTCTTGCGACAATTTCCTCGTTGAAGCACCAGAGGTCCTCAAGGCTACCTCCTCCTCGCCCTGCGATCACCACGTCCACACCGCGAATCAGATGAACGTGGTTCAATGCCCGAGCGACCTCTGCTGCTGCCCCTTCTCCCTGAACACGCACAGGCACAACAACAATATCGGCCACCGGCCAGCGGCGGGTAATGACCTGAATCATATCTCGAACGGCCGCGCCTGTCGGGCTGGTCACCAGAGCAATTCGCTGCGGAATGCGAGGTATTGGCCGTTTACGGCCCGCTTCAAATAAACCTTCTCGCTCAAGCTTCTCCTTCAACTGTCGGAAAGCCATTTCCAGTTCGCCCACACCCGTAGGCAACAACCGATTGATAATGAACTGGCACGTACCTCGCGCGACATAAACCTGCAATGCACCGGCAGCAAGAACACGCATGCCGTCTTTCGGCTGGAACTTCAGCCGTGCTGCCGCCGATCTCCACAGGACGGCAGAAATCTCTGACTGCTCGTCCTTCAATGTCAGATAAACATGCCCGGCTGGCGACTTTTTGCAATTCGAAATTTCCGCTTCGACACAGCAGGGCGGCAGGGCAGTTTCAACCACTTCTTTAAAGGCAGTGATCAATTCGGTCACTGAGATAACAGGCAGATTGTCCATAGCAGGTGTCTCATCCGAAGGATTCTGAGCAACGCTCGACGCAAAATGCGATCATCTTGTTGCCCGGCGCAAGACTGAGCGGATTTGTTGCGGCGATATCACCGGGCAGGCAATCGGTGAGCTCAGCGTACACAAATGCAAAAAGCCACTTGTGAGCAGAAACCAGAAACATGGCTCGCTCTGTTTATTCAACTTTGCGCCATCTTGCCGGATCTGAAGAAACACGCAGAAACGATCGCGTCTCCGTGAATCATGAATCGCATATTGCCTCTGGAGTGTCTGTCCTGAAGATCAGTGAGTCAAGTTCATCCCAGACAAGCGCAAATCGGGTGTAAAGCCACATCAGCTGAAGCCGATGGAATCAGCAGGGAGACCGTTGCAACGCGGCTATTTCTATGTGGAAACAATTTGAGGTTTCCGCTCGAAATGGAGCCCCGTCGGCACGGCATTCTGCAGACATGAAGGCTGTTCTGATGGTGAAACGCCCCCAGCGATGCAGGCCCCTCCGGATTTCCCGGCCTGAGCGGAGACTGACTTCAATGGAACAACGGGCATCTGGAAGGAGACCGAATGCGGGGACGCGGCAAATCAGCCGCGACTGATCCGGTAGCCGATACCTCGCACAGTTTCGATGATATCGGCTTTGGGACCCAGCTTCTTGCGGAGCGAACGGACGTGAACATCGATGGTTCGTTCAAGCGAATTTGCATCTTCGCCGCGTGAAGTTTCCATGAGCTCGTTGCGTGAAAACGGACGGCCAGGCTGACTGATCATTGTCCATAACATGCGGAATTCGGTTGGAGTCAGGTCGAGCAACTGTCCTTCGACTCTTGCCGCATGCTGCGTGCGATCGATCTCGACCCCATGCATCTCGATCGTATTTCGAGCGGCATCGGCCTCTTCATTGCGACGCAGCAATGCCTTGATGCGGTGAATCAGCGGCGTGACGCGAAATGGCTTTGTGACGTAATCATCGGCTCCCATATTAAAGCCAACAATTTCGTCGGTCTCTGCACTTCGAGCCGTCAGCATCAGCACTCGAATATCTCGGGTGCGACGATCCGACTTCAGGCTTCTGCAAACCTGCAAACCGTCAATACCTGGCAGCATCAGGTCGAGCACAACGAGTGCGGGCAGTGTAGCCTGAGCTGTTTGAAGGCCCTGGCGACCGTCGCGTTCCCAGTGAACATTGAATCCTTCACGCTGAAGGTTGTAGACAATAACGTCCGCAATGGACTGTTCGTCTTCGATAACAAGAATCGTCTGTTGCATGGTCTTTTGTTAATCGCGAGTGGCGAGACTGCCTCCCGCGTTCCGCGGAAGGCGAGGATGGCGAATAATTGCCCCCTCAACAAGATAGACAACGTCTTCAGCAATATTCGTCGCATGGTCCGCGACGCGTTCAACGTGGCGGATGACTGAGAACAAGTGCATCCCTGATTCCATGAGATGCGGCTGCTCTTTCATGGAGGCCACGACTTCCTTGATGAGTTCATCGTTCAGTTCGTCGACCTCATCGTCGCGGGTACAGACACCGCGAGCGCGCTGAGGGTCTTCTTCGACAAACGCATCGATACTCTCATGCAGCATCTCCAGAGCCTTTCGGGCCATCTTTTCAAGACCGGAAGGCATTGGGAATGCATGATATTCTGACATGCTGGCCGAACGTTCCGCGATGCTGACGGCGAGATCGGCGACACGTTCAAGTTCGGCGGTAATTTTCATCACCACAGCAACCCGTCTCAGGTCGTGTGCGACGGGATGATAAAGTGCAAGAATCTTCAGGCATTCTTCTTCGATGCGAATATCCCATTCGTTGACCTCGCGATCCCGACCTGCAAGTTCACGTGCCAGTTCTGATCGGCCCTGACGGAGTCCTTCAATCGCATCAAAAACAAGTTCCTCAACCGTTGAGCACATCGAGAGGATATCCCGATGCATCAGTTCCATTTCACGAAAGAAGTGAGCCGTCATTTCCTTTTATCCTTCACATCACTGTTCAAGAATCTTCCCGCGGATCTTTGTTTCAGGACTTATCGCACCAGACAACGTCAGCCAGATTTGTCCTGCTGGCGACACCATGCATCAGCAGAAAAAGGGCCTGAACCATCTGCTGCTGAAGGCCAATCAGTCAATTCATTGCGGCTTCTTCCAGGGCAAACCCGGCGTTGTCCCGTTAACCGAATCGCCCGGTGATGTAGTCCTCCGTCTTCTTCTCTCCGGGGCTGGTGAAGATCTGTGTCGTCGGACCACTTTCGATCAGACGTCCCTCGAAGAAGAATGCTGTCTGGTGACTGACACGTGATGCCTGCTGCATGTTGTGGGTCACGATAACAATCGTGTAGTTCGTACACAGTTCGCCGATCAGATCTTCGATACGGGCGGTACTTGCCGGATCGAGCGCCGATGCAGGCTCGTCCATCAGAATCACCTGCGGATTTGTCGCCAGAGTGCGAGCAATACAAAGACGCTGTTGCTGTCCGCCGGACAGTGCCATGGCAGAATCCTGAAGGCGATCTTTGACTTCATCCCACAAGGCCGCCTTGCGAAGGCAATCTTCAACAAGATCCGCCAGAACTGCCCGATTGCGTTCACCGGCAACACGGGGTCCGTAGGCAATGTTGTCGAAGATCGACTTGGGAAATGGTGTCGACTTCTGAAAGACCATCCCGACATGTTTTCGAAGAAGGACAACGTCGACGGCAGGGTCCATGATGTTCTGCCCCTGAACCAGGATTTCACCCGTCACACGAGTGCCTTCAATCAGGTCGTTCATCCGGTTCAGCGTGCGCAGGAAGGTACTCTTGCCACAACCGGACGGACCAATCAGCGCTGTCACCGACCTTTCGGGGACCGTCAGGGCCACGTCAAACAGCACCTGATTTTCGCCGTAGTAGAAGTTCATCGATTTGGCGCTGATGGCTGTCGCGTGACCGGACAAGTCTTTATCACGATCCACACCAGCAACGGCAGGAGGAACTCGCAGCGTCGAATGACGCACAGAAGGGGATTCAGTTGTCGAAGAGCTCGACGCAGCAGGATTCGCCATGGAAAGTCGGCTTCCGGGTCGGAGAGGAGTTCGAGTGACAGTTCGGCCGCCTACCATTTTATTTTCTTCCCGGCTCGATGACGAATCCAGACCGCCACGCCGTTGAACAAAAGCAAAACCATCAGCAGCACAACAATGCCAGCCGCTGCTACCGGACGAAAATCGTCTCCGGGCTGTTTTGCCCAGTGGAAAATTTCAATCGGCATGGCGGTAAACTGATCCAGAGGAGCTTGCAGAATCCGGTGTGGTTGCGTGATCAGCTTGACAGGACTGTCGATCCCGGCTGGGCAAAACCGGGAAACGGTGAGAGCTCCGATCATAATCAGCGGCGCTGTTTCTCCGATCGCGCGGGAAATCGCAAGGATGACCCCCGTGGCGATGCCCGGCAATGCCGCCGGCAGTACCTGATGCCGGATGGTCTGCCAGCGAGTCGCTCCCAGAGCCAGTGACGCGACGCGAATTGACGAAGGCACAGCTCTGAGTGCCTCCTGCGACGCGATAATAACGATTGGCAGAATGACCAGAGTCATGGTCAAAGCGCCCGCCAGAACCTTGTCGCCCAGAGGTATAGGAATTCTGATCAGACCATTCAGCAAGCTGATGATTTTTGCATTCTGCCCAGGTCCACCATACGCATCGAACATTCGAACGAACACAGTCAGGCCCAGCATTCCGTAGACAATCGAAGGCACGCCGGCAAGATTGGAAAGATTGACTTTGATGACTCGGTTGATGAAATTGTCTGACGAATACTCTTCCAGATAGACCGCCGAACCCACACCAATTGGAATGGCCATCAAACCTGTGAGCGAAATCAACCAGAACGAACCCCACAACCCCGCCAGCATACCTGCCTTTTCGGGACTCACAGAGTTGACGGATCGAATGAAATCAAAATCCAGCCTGCCAACACAATTCACAAAAACACTGGACAACAAAATGACAAGAACCGCGAGGGCTGAATATGTCGCGAGACGGCAAAGTAGAGCAAACACGCGGGAGAACAAAAGCCTCTGCCGCATGTAGGGATCACTGCCGGTGGTAAAACTGATGGCCGTTTGAATCGGCGTTTCGACCGCAGATGACGTCATTGATAGACCTCCCTGAAGCGACGCAGAATCATCTGAGAAATGATGTTGATCAGCAGTGTGATGACAAAAAGTGCCATCCCAACCGCGTAGATACTTTTGTATTGAATTGAATTTGCAGAATCGTCACCGAAGCTCTGATGGACCATGAAGGCTGTCATCGTACGCACTTCTTCAAACGGATTCAGGGAGAACATGATCTTATGACCGCCGGCAATCGTCACGGCCATTGTCTCTCCGATCGCTCGTGAAAATGCCAGCAGGAAGGCCGCCAGAATCCCGCTGAGAGCTGCAGGAACAACAACTTTCATCGAGACATCAAAGCGAGTGCTGCCGAGGGCATACGCCGATTCCCGCAGGCTGCGAGGCACGGAGCGAAGGACGTCCTCTGACAACGAAGCAATCATGGGCGTCACCATGATCCCAACAACAATCCCCGCACTCGCCACGTTGAAGATGCCGATTTCCATTCCGAAGACGTGCTTCAGAAACGGTTGCAGAACCCACGGGGTAATAAAGTGCAGGGCAAAAAAACCGTAAACGACGGTTGGAATACCGGCCAGTATTTCAAGCGCTGGTTTCAAAAAGCTGCGTTCTCGTGGCTGGGCGTATTCGGAAAGATAAACGGCAGCTCCCAGACCAACCGGAACACTCACCACAGAAGC
>JAGQQE010000293.1 GCA_020426345.1 Planctomycetaceae bacterium | reverse complement strand
GGAGCGTCCGCCGAATGCTGGCCAATCGATTGATATCTCCGGCGAGACGCGACGTGATTTCGACGTACGATTCTGCGTCCGAAGCAATCATGTCGTCGCAACCGCTGAAATGTAATAAGGACGCTGCGTCCGACGTCAGTTTCTCCGGCCATCGGATCGTTGGGACAGGCACACCCATCCACATGGCTTCGAATGCAGTCGTTGACGCGCCCCAGGGAAAGACGTCCAGCAATATATCTATCTTCGAATACACATTCAGGTGTTCACGACCAACATGCCACTCCATTGTGACTCGATCCATGGGAATGCCTGCGTCAGTCAGAGCCCGAACGAGTCGGTTGCGTATCTGTTCGTTGGCCAGTGCGTCGCGAATGATGAGAAGTCGGGCACTGGGCACTAAATGCATGATGGCAGACCACAGCTGTAAACTGTCGGACGAGATTTTCTCAATCCGGTGGGTGGCCCCAAGAGTAGTGAAGCCATTGGACAAAACGGGGGGATCCGAAACCTTCGGTGAGTCTGCGGGCAACTCAATACACGCGGCTCCGTTTGGTAACGCAACCAGAGTTTCGGAAAAATAGTTTGCCGAAGAACCGTTGTCCCGAATTCTATCTGTAATCCGGTAATCCATGGTCTGCAAACCAGTGGTCTGCGGATATCCCATCAACGAAACCTGAAGTGGAGCAGGACGAATCGCGAAAACGCGAAGGCGATTACCGTTTGTATGGCCTGAAAGATCAACAAGGATATCAATCGAGTCGTCCTGGATTTTCCTTGCCAGCTCATCACGTGTCATCGAACAGCATCGACGCCAGTGCTGGGACAGGTTTCGCAATTCGCTCGTCACGTGGTCTTCGCCCCGTGATGTCGAATACAGGAAGATCTCAAACTGGTCTCGTCGATGGTGACGAAGAAGCGGGAGGAAAAAACGCATTGCGGCATGCTGTCGGAAGTCACCCGAAACGTAGCCAATTCGCAGAACCCTCTCAGAGTCGGTACCAGGAGCGTGCTGAATGGGTTCAATGACACCGGCAATTTGCTGTCCCCAGTCGAGATGCATTGCAGCAATCTGCTCGCGATTCAGGGAGGGATTCAGGGTTGCACAGTACAGGAAATTGCTGTCGTAGCCGCGATCCTGCATGTCGAGATTGGCGGCGAGTCGAAACGAGTCCATCGCTTCTGACCAGTATCCAAGCGCCAGGAGCGAACGTCCAAGCCCATTGAGCGCGAGCGATGATTGTGGATCCTGCGCAATGAGCCGCTGAAACTGGTGCATTGCCTGATCCGGCCGACCGGCCTCCAGCAGAACATTGCCTCGCGTGCTGAGAACGTTGATCAGTGAAGAGTCCAGTTGGCACAAACACTCCAGTGATGCCAGCGCTTCATCATGCTGTTTCAGCTGGCTCTGTACCGAACACAGGTGCGCATAGACCTGAGCGTTTTTGCCGTCAATCGATCGCGCCTTCGTCAGTACGTCAAGTGCATCAGAAAACCGTCCGGCGGACATCAGCATTTCTGCATGCTGGATAAGACCGACGACATCGTTCGGATTTCTTGCTGAATGTCCAGACGACGCGTGCAGAGCTGCCTCCAGTTCTCCCTGCAGCTTTAAGGCGGAGGCAAGCAAACGAGATGCTTCGCAGTGGAATGGATCGGTGTCGAGCAATTCGCGGCACAGCTGTTCGCTTTCCTCACCGCGGCCCATTTGAATGAGCACGTTTGCCAATTGGGTGCGGGCAACTTCATCACCCGGAGCCAGTACAAGAGCCTGACGGAAATGGGACTCCGCTTCTTCAAGCTGTCGTTTCTGGACATAGCAAATCCCGAGCAGCAACCAGGCTTGCACAAGAGAGCGATCTTTCCGAAGAACTTCGCCGTAGATCGCCATGGCACCGGGAAGATCCCCTGCCACGTGGCGAGCTTGACCAGACTTCAATTTGTTCAGCAAACTTCGTGTCGTCATGGCAAACCTCGATGTATGACCGCGGCCAACGAATGCCTGAGTTGCATCCTTAAGAAAGACGAACTCTGTCGACCACTATCGAAGAAATCGACGAGATCGACCGGCGAGTCTTTTCCTTTTCAATCGATTAGGGGAAACCACCCATTCGAATCGATCTTAACAGTTAAGGAAGTGGGCAATCTTCCCCACTGGTGTTCGGGACGCCGGTGCTTTGGCGATCGATAGTCGTGAAAAGCGACCGCTTCGACGTTGATCCGAGCGGCCTTCGTGCGGCCAACACCACAGCGGAACCTACGGCAATTGCCCCTCAAGTTGCAGCAAACGAGTGGAGCGGTTTCTCAGGCGACGCACGGGCGAACCAAAGTAGATCCCCCAGGGCTTGAGGTTCTTCGTGACAAGCGACTGTGCTCCCACTGCGCAGCCTTCTGGTATAACCAGATCCGGCAGAATGACAGTTCCGGCTCCAACAATGACATGTTTCCCCAGGAAAACGGAGCCGCGTTTTCCACCACGCAGGATCTCCGGAACCGTCGGATTGGTCAGGTAGTCGCCGGTATAGTCATCGCTGCGACTGTAAATTTTCACGCCCTGTGACAACCCGGCAAAATCTGAGATTGTGATGCCCTCGGCAGCTGCCAGGAAACACCAACCACCGATGTGCACATTAGAGCCGATCATAAGAACGCCTGGCCCATTCGCGATGATTCCGCAGTATCCGTCAATTCGGACATTGTTACCAACAGAGATATTGTTCAGTCCTACGATCGTATTGTTTTTTGCAATGCGCACGTTGCTTCCTACCGATCTGAACCCGGCACTTTTCAACTCACTTTCTGTGTAGTAACCGGGGTTGAACAACGAGTCGGACGTCATGCAGACACCTCAATTAAGAATTGAAATCTGTTGCGCGCATTTGAATTTGAATTCTTACGTACACAGGACCATTACCGGGACGTTGATCGCGCGAGACACTTTCCCTCGCCAGTCAACTTTTCAGGCATCGAAATCGACTTCATTACCAACCTTGTTGATCGCAGTGGACACTGCACGCCGGGACATCGACCCGTTTGGCAAAGGTTGCAGCAAATCAAGCCGCTGTTGATTGCTGCTGTCTTCATTCAGCCAGCATTCATATTGATGCGGTTGCAGGATGACAGGCATTCGGTCATGCAATGGACGAACGTCGTCATTCGCCTGAGTCGTAAGAATCGTGCATGAAATGAGCATCGAATCCGTCTCTCCGTTGGGATTATTTCCTCCCGTGGACGACATACCATGAGACGACGGAACAGGCGGAGAGCCTGACAGGGTTCCATTCTGATCTGTCGGAATCCGCCAGCATTCCCACAAACCCGCCATCGCAAAAGGCAATTCGTCATTCATATGGATGAGCCAGGGTTGTTTTCGGCGCTGGGCCACTGTTTCCCATTCGAAAAAGCCATCGGCCGGAATGAGACAGCGGCGTTTTTTCCACGCTTGTCTGAAAGCCGGTTTTTCAGACACCGTTTCCGATCGGGCATTGATCATGCGTGCTCCGATGGAAACATCTTTTGCCCAGAATGGAATCAGTCCCCAGCGTGCCAAGAGTGCCTGTCGCTTATTTTCCGGATCGATCCGAATGACAAGCACACGCTGCGTCGGAGCGATATTGTAGCGCGGGGTCAGATCAGGGAACTGAGGGGTGTGAAACAGTTCGATCAATTTCGGGGCAGGCGTCTTCAGGGTGTAACGACCGCACATGATGTGATCCTAATCTGCCAACAATCTAATCTGCCGACAATGGCTTGTTGTTTTTCTCTGACTTCACACAATGCGGAGAATCTAACATCCGCAGGACACTTCAATAAGTGATTATTCATGTCGCCGTATCAAGACCGACTCGACTTCGCCCTGAACATGGCCAGCGCAGCATCTGAAATCATCCTGAAATACTATCAGACGGGTAACCTGAACGTTCAAGCCAAGGCAGATGATTCTCCGGTAACTGTTGCGGACAAAGGTGCGGAGCAGTGCATGCGAGAAATGCTCCTCTCACAGTTTCCTGACGACGGAGTCCTCGGCGAAGAGTTCGATGACAAACCATCGAACAACGGATTTCGCTGGATCCTCGATCCTATTGATGGAACCAAGCCGTTCATTCACGGTGTACCACTGTTCGGGACGCTCATCGGTGTGGAACTGAACGGGAGAATGGTGGCTGGTGTTTGTGCGTTTCCAGCGCTGGATGAAGTCGTTTATGCCGCGGAAGGAAGCGGCACCTGGTGGCGTATCGGCAGCAACCCTCCGGTCCGTACCCGGGTCACGACTGAAGATCGACTGGACCAGTCGCGTGTGATGTTCACTGAGCCGTCGTCGTGGGATCCAGTTGGCCGATTTGACATTCTTTCGAAGATCATACGAGGCGTGCGAGTTGCTCGGGGATGGGGTGACTGCTATGGACACGCGATGGTCGCAACCGGGAGAGCCGAGATGGCAATCGACCCGATCATGTCGGCCTGGGATATCGCTGCTCTCATACCAATTTTACGCGAGGCTGGTGGTGCATGCGTCGACTGGAGAGGCAATGAAGACATCTTCGGCGGCGATGGTGTTTCGGTGAACGCAGCTCTGAAGGATGACATCATCCCACTTCTTCGCGAAGTCCCCCGACTGTGAGGACATCGCTGCGGCGAAATGACGACACCCCCTTGCGATCGATTCTGACTGGTCAAGCCGGCTCGTTCAGAACAAGTGTTTTTGCCCAAGGAATTCATCGCGGCCGGCATACAATTGTTTGGAACCTTCCGGCAGATAGATGATGTCGAGGCGTCGGAGCCGATTGATCAGATTTGAGATATTCACCTGCGCAGCGGTTGCGAGATCGTAAAGATCCTGCCACGAGGTGACGTCAATGGATTTGACCGCGCTGCGAATTAGCCAATCCGGCATCAGTAGCGAAGATTGGTAGCGATCGACAGCACTGCGAACCTCGGGAGGATCCTGCCCGGCAGTCAGTTGGCGATAGATCTCAAAATAGCGATGGTCTGTCTCCGCCCGATTGAGAACTTCAACCAGCATCCTGGTGTTCGCAGCATGACGTCGAACGACCGCCCGCTGAATTTCAAACCCAGGCAGCCTTGGATGATGCAGACTGGTCCGATCAATGTCGATATCCCAGTGTCCGGCTTCATGTCCGATCGTGCTGCGTTCAAGCCCCGGTTTACTTTCAAACAGACTGAGGTGCCTTGTATTCAGGACAATCCGCTTTTCTTCAGGGATCAGTCCTGCAAGGATCTGCTCACCGGGCCCCTCCTCAATCTCGACCCAGTCAAGATGTAGGCCAAGAACTCGTTCGACGATCTTCTCGATGGGGACCGGGAAAGTTACAGGCGTTCCGGAAAGCTGTTCGTACTGCCGAATTCGCATGGCGGTGACGGCATCGATTGTCCGTGTCCGCATGTTCGTAAGATCATGTCGTCTCATCGCAAATCAGCCTCCAACGCTCGGTGGACTTCATGCTTACGTTAGGAACAACGACACGAAAACAGTCAGCAATCCTGGGGCGTCGTCTGTCGATCTTCGACAGACTTCAATAGTTCTTCCAGGTCGTCGTCCGACAGGTTCAGCAACTTCCGAAAGACATTTGGCTGGCTGAGAATCCTCTCGCGATAGCCGTTTGGAATGCGGCGAGCAAGCAGCAGTAGTTCATCGGGATCAGCGTTCAGCGCGTTCGCGATGCGAAGAATCGTTTCTTCTCGCGGTGTCTGATCGTCATCCAGTCGATCGTTTTCGACCCGGCTCAGGTAGGTAAAATTGATCCCCACCAAGTCAGCAAGCTCACGTTGAGTGAGATTGCGATCCTTACGGATCTGTCGAATCCGCTCGCCAATTGTTGGCATCTGTTCGGCTCCCTCGTACGGACAGAAGTGCCATCACGCTTCGTTTGTTCACGTCCGGCGTAGAAGCACTCGTTGCTCGATTCACTGCCGCGAAGGATATTCAGTTGTTTCCGACTGTCAACCTGCACCGCCTGGTTCAGAGACGTGAGTTCTCGTGCTGAACCCAGGAAGCCTGCGAAACGTGGACAAATGCGGTCGTAAAGAATTCTGCCAATTTTGGCATCAAAGCTGAAGCTTTGATAAAGCATCTGTGTTAGTTGTCGAATCTCTCTTTCCTGATGCAACCTCTAAACAGACCTGACAGGTTTTCAGATTCCTGCTAACATCGTCGGCCAGTCAAAGCACTCAGTCACGAAGCCCCCGTCACAGAGAAACCGGGACGAAAGTCGATCTATGCGAGATCCTCGAATCTCTTTCAAATCTCCTCTGGCTGCAGGCGTCCTTGCGCTGGCGATGCCCGGCGCTGGCCACTGGTACCAGGGTCGCCGGTTTAAGGCCACGTTGTTCTCCAGTTGCATTCTTCTCTTGTATTTCTGGGGACTTTTGATCGGTAATCTTCAACCCGTGTACAGTCAGATTGCCCATCCCAAAGGTCGCGGCACCTCGATTCAGCTGGAAAAGGGGCCGCCGGCAGCAAAAATGACCTTCGCCTACGGCGCGCAGGCACTTGTTGGGATTCCGGCACTACCGGCCTTCCTCCAGCAGCTACGATTCAAGTCAGACGCTGGAGTTGTGGAATTTCTGACCTCATCCATTCAAAGTGACTTTGTAGGCGTTGTACGTGAACGAAGCGATGGGTTGAGCTCGGTTGCCCGCACGGTCAGAGGTCAGGTTCTTATTGAGCCAGCGAATTCCGACGGAAGTCGAGTCGTGACGGGAACCCTGAAAGGCCAGTTCGACGACGGCACTGATGTTGAACTGCCGCTGGGAGGAGAGATTCGACTCGGTCGGGAAGTGTACGGGTCACCGAATCGTGAACTGATTTGCTCCGTCATGGATCCCGCCGGATCGGGTGCTGCTGTCGGATCGCTTGAGGGGAGCATCCATCGCAGCATGGTGAACTGGTTTCAGGCACCTCGGGACAGTAATGAACTGGACCGACTGCATGGGAAGCTGGGCCGTCGTTTTGATATCGCCACAGTATTCACCTGGATCGCAGGACTATTGAATCTGCTGGTCATCTGGGATGCGATTGAAGGTCCAGCCTACGGGTATGGCGACGAGAAAACTGAAGAAGGCGAAGCTGGCAAGGCTCCTGCACCACCAGAATGAAACTCAGCTCCACCGAACACGCCCGAGAATCGACGTGGAAGGACTGTCACGGCGGGGACCACTCCCTGCAGCAATTGGATCTGGAATTCATGGGGTGACTTTGTGCGGCGTCAAGTTCTTGCCAGAACTATCCGCTGTTTTTGAAAATCGATTGGAAAGCATGACATTATGCTGCTGTACGGTATCCCGCTTTCAGCCTGTATCAGCCTGGTCTACTGCGCGACTCGATATGAAATGCCACAGCGTATCCTCGCCACCAGCGTTTTGATGTTCGTCAAGATTGTTGCCGGTTTGTCCGCCTTGTACGCAGTACTGTGGTACGTTTCCCGCTGACAAACTCTGTACACAGAGCCGTTTGTGTGTGGTTACCTGCCCATTTTCTTCACCTATTAAGACTTATCGTTCATGCGAAGCAGCAAGACTCTTGCCCGAATTCGAGCCGGGCAGACGGTACGGATGTGTTGTCTGGGGCATTTCATTCCTGCATTCGTTAAGCATGCTGCTCATTTTGGGTATGACTGCATCTGGCTGGATCTGGAGCATCGTGGACTGAGTGACTCACAGGTCGCGACATTGCTGGTTCATTCGCATCTTCACAATATCGATATCATGGTGCGACCATCAACGCTGGAGAAATCCCGACTCTACCGCTACCTTGAGGACGGTGCTGCAGGCTTGATGATCCCTCATGTCAGCTGCCCTGAAAAAGCCAGGGCTCTGGTTGATGCGGTCAAATTCCCACCGATTGGTGACCGCGGTCAGGATGGAGCCGGACTGGATGCCG
>JAGQQE010000292.1 GCA_020426345.1 Planctomycetaceae bacterium | reverse complement strand
CCTGTCTCACCAGTCAGCATGACAGGGGCGACTACAGGCAATTCGAGTGGTCCGGGTGTGAATCCGGGAGCCTTGCTGGGGTCCATCAAGGACGGATTTCCTGCAAGCTGCATCTGAGAATCAATCAGAAAATTGCCGCCTGTTGCAACCGTTTCACCAGCGGCCAGACCTTCAATAATTACCGCCGTCTTATCGCTCATGGGGCCAGGAGTTACGCGACGAATCTCGAACCGCCCAGGCTCGGTTTCCACATAGAGCACACTGTGATCACCATTCAGCAAAACGGCATCACGAGGAACGGCCACGACGCGTTGATCAGGCTGTGGCTCGGAAGCGTACCCAAGCTCTGCAGTCGATAACAGGTCCATGCCACAGAGCGGGCAGGTTCCGGGTTCATCGCGAATGACCTGTGGATGCATCGGGCTGATGTATTTGCCGGCCAGGGCTGGATCATAGACCAAATCTGCCGGAATGGTGGGAACCGTGATTCGGGCCGTTGCATAATCGCCCGGTCGCAATTTGCCGTCAAAATTCAGTACCTCCACACGCACTTGTACTGTTCGTGTTTTCTTATTGACCGTTGGATCAATGAATGCTACCCGTCCTGTAAACACTTCCCCCGGCATCGACTGGATTTCCGCTTCGACCTGCTGACCAAACCGGACTGCGGACGCATCGTCGGGGAACAAGTCCAGCATCAACCAAACCGAAGTCAAATCGGCAATTCGAAACAGCTTCTGACCGGTCTTCACATAGTCACCTTCAACTGCGGTTTTTTCGATGACTGTCCCGCTTTGCGGCGACTTGATGCGGATTCTCGACTGGGGTTTTCCACTCTTATGAAGGGCGTCGATCTGTTCGTCGGTCATACCCAGTTCGCTGAGATTCTCGCGTGCCATTTCGCCGAGATTGCTGTTGCCAATATCGAAGCGCCCGACGGAGGTGTTGTCCGTGCTGGTAACAAATTCCGTCTGCGCCGAGTAAAGTTGCGGACTGTAAATGCTCGCAAGATCCTCTCCTTTGATGACTTTGATACCAACATAGTTAGCTATCATTTTCTCGAGTCGACCGTCGACATAAGCAGAGATTGTCGATAATCGACTCTCGTCAAAGTCAATCGAGCCGATGGTACGAATCGTCCGAGTCACTTCACCAAGCTCCGCCATCGCGGTCTGGATGCCGATTAACCTGCGTGCCGAAGATTCGATAGTGACAGACACGCCGTCGCCGCTCCCGCCGCCCGCAGCTTCGACAAGTTCCATCGCGCACACAGGACAACGGCCAGGTACGGTTGAAGGCGGAGTACACATCATCGGGCAGATGTAGCGTTTGTCTTCGCCGGCAGCTGATGATTCGACATCTGAATGCGAGCCTCCACTGAGGAACCCGCTGGCGGTCACCCAACCGGTTCGCTGTGCCACGCCAATCATGAACAGCAGCAACGCAGCGACGGCAACGATGACTGCGGCTTTCACGCTGAAATGAATCAACCATGTCCATCCGCCAAGTCTGGCTTCGGCAGTGACACTGGCTGGTCCAGTCGCAGTCATGGTCGAAAATTCAACTGCGTTCACCGCACCGATGTCAGGGGCAGGTGTGCCATCCTGCGTTTCATGTTCTTGGATTTTGCCGATATCCGTATTGATGTCATTGTTCGAGATGGCCCGAATCCCGGCATCTTTTTCACTTGATTTCTCGTGTGGTTTCATTCGATCTCCTCTCAGCCGTAGCCATTGGCGGCGCATACGAAATTCGCATGAATGGTGGAACGTCTATTTGCAGCTTTTCACGTACGGCCATTGACACTGGCAAGTGTCGCGCAAGGCGGACGGAATTGACGACAGCAGTTGCCGATAGGTCGCCTGTAAAGACGGTCGTTAAACGAATCCCGGACAAAAGCCGGCAGGCAACAGCGCGCATTGCACCACAGAGAAGACGCTACAGTTGCCAGACGCAGAGAGTAATCTGCGTCGAGTCGAGCGTTGCCGCGACAGAGACGACGTCATACCCAGGATTGCTGGGGAATCGCTCTTTGGAATCAGCGGCCACAAAATTGATCGGGCGAATGATCTGGTCTCGAATTTTGTTCAAGGGCGATGGGGGCACCGGTTCGCCGAGCGGGGCGGGATTTCGGAAACAGAGGCATTCAGGTCTAACGCTGGGACTATTCAATGCAGCTGTCTGTTCACTGTCGTCGTCGCAATCAACGTCAGCAGTCCCTTGTGAGCTGCGGTACCCACAGCAATCGGATTCTTCACTGTGTGTTGCATCTTTGCGATGCTCTGGGTGACGGCAACACGAGCAGCGATCACTTTTAGATTCGACCTCGCAACAACCACAACCTGGACATTCATTTCCTGGTGTGCCATCAGAAGAGCACGACCGCTGCAACACGCATGCAATCGACGGCTGAATCGTCAAAATGACGACCAGTAAGAGATTGACGGTAGTGCGGATTGCTCGGGCCATAGGAATTGTTGCGAAGTTTCCTGCTGAAGGTTCCGAAGTTATACCCAGTGCCGGTATACCGAGTTTATCCGAAATCATTCGATTGGGTACAACCCCAATTTGTCACTCTGGGCAAGAATGCCCGTTTATTGTAGCCACGGAGCGGCTTTGCGATGCGATCAAACACGTCAGAAACGCAGATTCCGAAGGCAGCACTTCCGTTTGTTCTCATTACATGCGTGCTGGCGTTGTCGTCTGGTGGCTGTGCCACACACCCAGAGTCGCGGCGAGTCAGCAACCTCGTCCACGGGTCGTATCCTGGTAAGAATCGCTCCATTGCGGCGTCATTGCGTCCTGAGTCGGCAGAGTCTGAGAAGGCCACGTCCAAATCAGATTCGAGGATTCAGACAGTGGGCTACGAGGGAGGAAGGATTCTGCCGGTTCCCAACTCACATCAGGTAGACTCTCCTGACTCAGGCGAAGCCACGTTTGTTGCCGCTCCGCAAATTCTGCCACTTGAGGATGCCGCGATCGAGCTTCCGGACATTCAGGACGAAAGTGATGAATCCGACAGCGGGGATGCATCCAGCAACGAACTTCTGGTGCCGTCCGCTCTTCAGTCGGATTTAATCGCAGGCACACAGCAACCTGTCAGCTATTTCGTTCAGGTCGCCCTGGGCAATCACCCCAAGATCAAAGCCGCCCGGCAGCGAGTCGGCGCCGCGAACAATGTGATTCCTCAGGTAACTGCTTTGCCGGATCCGATGTTCAACAATACGTTCTGGCCCATCCAGAATCAGGCATTGCAAACCGCTGGCGGGCGCATGGCACACCAAATGTCGATTCAGCAGGGCGTTCCGTGGCCGGAAAAGCTGCGAACCAAGGGAGCAATCGCCAGTCAGGAAGCGCAGATGGCACAGGCGGAAGTGGATCGAATCGAACGTGAAATCACTGAGGCCGTTCGCCTGGCCTACTTTGAACTCTGGTACGCGACCCGTGCCATCGCGATCATTAAAGAGTCGCGTGAGTTGATCGACGATCTCACACAAGTTGCCGAGGCTCGCTACAAGAGCGGCGGCACACAACAGGATGTCCTTCGCGCGCAGTTGGAAGCCGACCGACTTGACGATCAGCTTGTGATTCTCAGGAAGCAAAAAGAGCAGGCTCAGGCAGATCTGGCGGCGCTGTTGCAACAACCCGTTTCACTTATGCCTGAAGCAAGCGAAGATATTGGATTGGCAAACATCCCTGAACAGCTCGATGCCCTGATCGCACAAACTGAACAATGCAGTCCTGAACTTCGCGCGATTGCCCTGGAAATTCAGCGAGATCGTCAGAAACAGAAACTGGCCTGTCTTCAGAAATATCCTGATTTGAACCTGGGACTGAATTACGGGATTATCAGCGACGACGGTAACGTAACGAGCAGGGTTGCTGACGGTCACGACAACATCAGCTTTACGGTTGGCGTGACACTTCCGATCTGGAAGGACAAGATCAATGGTGGCATCAATGAAGCAGCACATCGCAGCAACAGTTCGGCTCAACGACTGCAAGCCGAACGAGATGTTCTTTACGGAAAGCTACGTCGGCTCATGGCACAAGCGGATGCCTTGTCGGACCAGCGTGAGATCTACAGCAACCGCATCATTCCGCGAACCGAAAACACGCTCAAACTCTCGATCGCTGACTATCGCGGAAAACGGACGGATTTCTTTTCGCTGATCGAAACGTATCGCGAACTGCTGATGTACGAGACGCAACTGGCACGGATCGATGCCACACTCGCAGGTACTGTCGCTCAAATCGATCGGACAGTCGGGTGCCCGCCGCAATAATAAAGCCCGTTTCTCGCTGAGAGATTTCGCCTGAGCTTCGCCATTTTTGGACGAAGCTTTTTGCATTTATGGAATCCAGAAAAGAATTTGCGAATCGCGCGAAGAATACTGCTAGCTCCTGCATCCAAATTGGTGATTGAGGAATTCACCTGCAATCTCAAACCACAATTCTCGATTTGTAGAGGAGCGAAACATGTTCAAATGGCCTGGAACAAAGTCGGTACTTAGTTTGGCGGTTGTGCTTGCCGTCACAACAATCGGAGCTTCAGTGGCGTCGGCGCAATTGAGAATCAATGACAAAGTCGCAAGAAACAATGGAGCACCTTTCTTCGCAAACAACCGTGCGTCGCGGAATATTCAGCATGCTCGTGATTACTCCCGTAGTATTCAGCAGTACACGACGCAAATCCAGACGATCGACCCGACTGTGACTCAATCTGAATCGCAGATGCTGGGACACAAAATTCAAGGAATTCAGCGAGAAATGGTGGTCATCCGCGAAGCGAATGCGAGCAATCCACAGGTGGTTGAACAGGTCAAGGGAATTGAAACCAAACTAACGCAATGTGCGAACATTCAGGAGATGCTGCACAAAGAATGTTGCAAAGATTCACCTGATGGCAAAGTCTGTAGCGACATGGCCGGGAAGCTCACCAGCACACTTGATCAAATTGGAAAAGATCACGCAAAGCTTCTGAAAACCATGGGGCATGAGGATGCAGCGTACAGCCACGACATCGAAAGCAAGAGCGATGAGTCTGCGCCACCCAAAACACCAAAATAGACTCGGCTGAATCATTCCGCAATCGGACGACAAATTTCCGTGGGGCGTACGCTACTTCCAACAGAGCTTCGTTAATTCCAGACGAAGCTCTAAGCGTGCGCGGTTGAGACGTGACCTCACGGTGCCCTCAGAAATACTTGCCGGATCCGCAATCTTGCGATAGGGCAAAGTGGGTTGCTCTCTAAGTAGGAACATGGCCCACCATACTGCCTCAACGCGTGTCAGGCAACTGGGATCGATCGTGGTCCGTTCGTCATTTACGGCAGCCTCGCACAGTTTCGCAATCATGGCATACCCTGACAGAGTATCAAAGAGCGTAAGTATCGGCGGATGCAAACTGATTGATTTCACCAAACACGGATTTTCAAAGGACGTTACAAGATGTCGCTAAGAGTAAGAGCTCAGTTTCTAGTTGGACTAACCGTCTTTTTCGCCGTCTTTACCGTCGCGCCTCACGTGAATGGGCAACAGCCTGCAGACAAGCATGTTCACCGTGCATCGGCGACGACATTGGCGACTGACGCTGACCTTGGTGCAGAACTTAGAAAGCTACAGATCAAAGTCGCTGAGTTGGAAGCCGCATTGACGAGTCAGCATCAAGCTCGATACGCCGCAAATCCATCAGTCAACGATCCCTCGATGCAGAAGATGCAAGGCATGGGAATGGGGATGATGAAGGGCCCAGGTGGCATGAAACAGGGTGCAAACAGCGGATCGCAAGGAATGTCCATGGGAATGATGGGCGGAGGAATGGAAGGAGGCATGGGAATGATGTCTGGCGGCGGCATGGGGGGAATGAAGGACATGTCCAGCGGTTCTGGCGGCATGGGAATGGGTATGGGAATGATGAAGGGCATGGGAATGATGGGACGAAATCCGTCCATGAAATCTTCGATGAGCGGGATGGGTTCAATGGGCAGCATGAACATGCCTTCCGCCTTGCCGGGCTTCGCGGGTGCTTCGCATCTCTATCACATCGGTGAGACGGGTTTCTTTCTCGACCATCCACAACACATCGCGTTAAGTGACGATCAGCAGTTGCAACTGAATAGGATCAAGGAAGCGTCGTTACTCTCAACCGCTACTACGGAACGCAAGATCGACGAAGCAGAACAAGAGTTGTGGACGCTTACGGCCGAAGGTGAACCAGACATCACAAAGATTGAAGCAAAGGTAAAGGAAATCGCGCAGTTGCAAGTTGACAACCGAATTGCCTTCATCCGATCCGTTGGTAAGGCCGCCGAAGTTCTGACGCAGGAACAACGTCAGACGCTGGTAGGAATGGCTATGGCCGACGACACCAACTGACCTGTTGATCTCGCCCCCTTGCCATGTCAATCGTCAATCCACCTTGTCAGCGGCATCGTTTCCTGGGTCCAACATGCAACCAACGTGTGGTTTGCAATCATCCAATGTATCGATCAACTTCCTGGCAATCAGGAGAATCCTGTTGATGAGACGGCAACGAGTTCTATCTTCCCTTTGCCTTGCAACTGTCTTTCTGTCCGTCTGGACGGGACCAATCAGACATGCGGTTGCGCAAATGTCGCCTGAAGAGCACGCAAGCCACCATCCTGAAAAAGCGGCCAAATCGTCCGACGGTTCAGCGATGAGTGGCATGGGCGGACCGTCGGCAGGTGCTGGCCCCGGCATGGGCGGTATGATGGGGGGTGCCGAAGGCGGTGGCGGCATGATGGATGGCATGATGGAGAAAATGGGTGCGCCCAAACCCAAAGACCTCTATCCGTCATTGATGAATCTGCCCGATTTGCCGTTAGAGCGACGCGGCGAATTGGAGCAAGAAGCACATCAGCGGATGATTGCGGGAACACGAGTGCTGAGTGAAGGCTTTGATGAGCTTGCAGCTTCAGCGGGCAGCGATGACTTCGCGGCCATGCAGGCAGCGACCAAGAAGATTCGCGAAGGTCTCGGAGATTTTGAAAGTGGTTTGGCCGCCCATCGCGCACTTCGCGAAGGCAAGGCACCGCGGAACGTTGCCCTTCAATGGTTCAAGAACGAAATGAACTTGAGCGATGGCGCTTCGGTCGCGGCGTCGCGTGCCTGGCTTTGGGGCATGACACCGTTTCATTCAATCATCATGGCTATCCTGATTCTGTTCACCGCCGCAATGATCTGGATGTATTTTTTCAAAATGCGCCGCGCTGCCGCGTTGCTGGAAAGGCTCGCGTTGAGTGAGGGAGGTGGGAGCGGGACAGTGGCGAACTCCAAGGCTTCCGGTGAAGGAGTTACGAGTAAAGAAACACCTACTCCTGTCTCTCCTGCCACTACAGTGCAGGATGATTGTTGTGAAACCGATAATGAGTGCGTCACGGAGCAAGTCGCCGAGGGCGTCAGTCGCGACGGGCTGCTCGCCGTCGGCAAGAAAAAGTTGTGTCGGTTGCGAGTGGCCAGGATCATCCAGGAAACGGAGGATGTCAAGACGTTTCGCCTGGTCGCGTGCCACGGAGGCGGCATTCCGTTCAGTTACCTGCCGGGACAATTTCTGACGTTCACACTGCCGATCGGAGAGAAACCGATTCGTCGCAGCTACACGATCTCGTCTTCGCCGACGCAGGGATACTTTTGCGAAGTCACTGTCAAGCGCGAGGACAAAGGTGCGGGGTCTCGCTACCTGCACGATCAGGTGAAAGTCGGCGACACATTGGAAGTCAAAGCCCCGAGCGGAAAGTTTGTCTTCTCTGGCAACGAATCCGATGACATCGTTTTGATCTCTGGGGGCGTCGGTATTACACCGATGATGAGCATCGCGCGAGCGCTTACGGACATGGCCTGGCCAGGCGAGATTCATTTCATCGTCGCCTGCCGTGATTTACAG
>JAGQQE010000291.1 GCA_020426345.1 Planctomycetaceae bacterium | reverse complement strand
AGCGGATCCATTATCGTGATGAATCCCGCAAGCAAACAACCGAGCCGCAAGCACTCGCAAAGCAGCAAAGTTCAGCGCTCGATCTATACGCCAGCATCCTGCTGTCGCATGGATGGCAATTCGTCATGCATCAACAGAAGGCATCCATACGTGAGTAGGACGACGACGTTGTTTGCGTATCGTCGATCGTGGATACGCACCCTTGCCATCTCGATCTTCACTTCGGCCCTCGTCGTATTCCTGTCGGTCAACATTTGGCCCTGGGTCGGCGTCTGTCTGTCCTCCGATAGAATCGGACCGAAGCTGGGAACGGTGATTATGGGCCTTATTCTCGGAGTGAACTTGGTTATATCGCTTTGGATAGCGATTACCGTCGCTTCAATTCGACGCGACGTTTGTGTCACACTCGACACGAAGTCGCTAACGTGCTCGATTCCTGGTGACTTGGTCTCCAAATCGTTTTCTGTGGTCTTGGAAGACATTACTGAGATTAACAAGATCGACTTTGATGGTGGGCCGGAGTCATTTCGTATCCATACGCTGTCTGGTACCTTTGAGCTCTACGGCAACTATGGAATTCCGACTCGGCGCATCGTCAACGAAATCGCCAGGATCCGACCGACCGTCATCGTGGGAACGACGTGACTGGAGTCCGGCGAAACAGTACTCGTGGTGCGTGGCATTATCAAGCTGAAAACCTTTACCTGTCCGCCTGATGCAGAACACCTCCCCCCTCGCAAGTATTCACTCAGAATCGCATTTCGCGGTTATCTTTACTTCACGCCGTCAACTGGACGACGGCATCGACTACTCGATTGCGGCAAGACGTATGTTCGAGCTCGCTACCCTGCAGGACGGTTTCCTTGGTATTGACTCGGTACGCGACGCAGACCTTAAAGGAATTACTGTTTCATATTGGCGTGATCTGGATGCCATCAGGGCCTGGTATGCAGTTTCCGAACATCGCAATGTCCAGGAACTTGGTCGACGACTTTGGTATACTGCTTACACGGTGCGTATTTGCGAGGTCCAGCGTTCTTACGACTTTCGCCGGGACGACCCAGAATCCAAATCAGGCGGCGAATGACCGTCGCGTGTGTTTCCGAGAACAGACATACTGAAAAACAGACACACTGAAAAATAGTGGCGTGAATCGCTGAGCAGTCGTTCAGGCGGATCCGTTTCACAGATCACTCGATGTGATTGCTGGCATAGTCAACCAGATTGATTGCTCGATGTCTCTGAAACTCATGCCAGGAACAGGACGACTGGAAACCATCGTGCTTTAAGGTCTCCTGCTCGAGCCAGTCCCCTTTTGCAACAGGCTGTTGACACGCTGTGAGGTCCGGAATGAAATGTCGTAGGTTTGACTTACTGCTGGTTGTCTTCACGGTCACGACCTTTGCCGCTGTTGCGGAGCTTCGAGCCCAGAATCCTACGCCCGGTTCGATCGCGAGGCGGCAATTCAATCAGGTGTTCGTCAAGGTGATTATGCCGGTCACTGCACGCACTCCGATGCAGGATGGCCCTAACGTCGAAGGATGGGTCTCAGATCAGCTGGAAACGATTGGCGTGTCTGAGTATTTTGCGGTCACAAATTGGGTGCCTGTTTGTGACGGGCTGCTTTCGGACGACGAAGTCAATAATCGCGTCTGGGATGGTCGTCTTGTCGCGAAGAACTCAAGTCTCTTTTGCCCAGTGGAGGGCGACCTTCCTGAACGAAAAGATGGCCGCGTTTCGGTTCTCGTTGGTGGCTGGTATCCTGTCAGTGGATACGAGGCGAAGGTCTCAATGCTGGATGAACCCGGGACTCGAGCCGTTCAACCGGTGTTGCCCTATTCTGCCCCGGGATTATCAGAAACGAATCCCGTTGAAAAACCGCTGGCATATGTGGCTGTCCTGGTAGGTCCACCACCTGCAGAGCGTGTTGCGCTGCAAAGCAACGACAAGTAGGCGGGACCATGCCGTGAACCAGCGGATTGATTACCTGTGGATTTGGGAATCAAGATTAACTCCCGCCGCATCCGTGATGCAGATCGTCTTCAGATTTCCTCCGCATACAAAAGCAATCCAGCCTCAAAAAACTGCTTTTTTCGGTTGCGATTGTCGCTCTCGTTTGTCTGTGCCTTCCTGCCATTGAGCAAAGCATTATTGGACGCACTCACAACGCGAGGAAACTTGAAACTCACATCGACGGCTTGTACGCAAAGAAGCCTAACAGCCTCAGTCCCGGTGAGTGGCGATGCATGGTCGACTGGACGCGTAACCTTCACGGGAACAACCTGATTGCATTTCAAACCGGCACCGGAGACATTGCCGCATTCGAAGCACGCGTCGGTAAGAAGTTATCGGGAAAGGTTGATGCTGGCACCATTGAATGGATATGGGATGCCTATGCTGGTTGTGCGAGTCAGACGAAAAACGGCAAATAACACTGTGATGCACCGATGACTGATACCTCTCCACAACCGAACACAGGCACCAACGATGAGAAAGATCGTATTCGGCGCGTAATCTCTGAGCGTGGACTGACCGGTGCGGCCAGTGATGTAAAATGGTCCCGGCTACTCGACGCAATGCGACAACGTGATGGATGGCGTCCATTATATCGCTACAAGTGCGTTGATGGCCTGCGGTCCGAATGGGACGCCGAATGGTGGCATCACTTACCGTTCCCAATGATGTCTGTGGAATGGTTCGATATCTGCTGCTTTCAGGACGTTCGCCAGGGTGCTTTCATCAAACCAGAGAGAATTGACCACTCCGACTGGATCGTACAGATTCTGCACGACGCTCGATTCCGCTACGATCTTGTTGGTGACATCGTCCGCATTCATGGCTACTTGCCGGAATCGCTTGACGGTCTCGATGCCAACTCTGAGTCAGTCAATCACAAATAATGCTCCAGTGCACCTGACTGGCGAGGTCAGGTATTTTAGAATAGACAGTCGCTCGTCACCGCCGGGTGATTGGTGTGGTTCGTCAGCAGGCGTCTTAGCTTAGCTTAGCTGTCCGTGGAAAAACCGGGACAGGTACGCGGGACGACTTGAAACCGTCGTGTTGTAAGGTCTCCTGCTCGAGCCAGTCCCGTTTTTTTGAACAGGCTGTTAATTAGCGGCCTGTCTGGTGAATTCAACAAATTTCGAATTACGAATCCTGTCCTGAGAGAGTCATTTCGCTCGTGGCAGACTCATTCGATTCTCTCCTCAGGGTGAACGACCTCCATGAACCAGTGGTCGATACTTGTCGTCCGGAAATGCCTGAATGCCATCCGATTGTGCGTCGGCTGTTGTCAGGTGTCGCTTGTCCTGCTGATCGCGGTGACTTCCATCGTTCTGTCCGTCCCGGGTTTATCGATTCCGTGTCGAGCTGATGAATCCATGAACAATCATGGCGGCGGGCGTCTGCGGTTTGATCGGGACGTTCTGCCCATTCTGTCGGATAAGTGCTTTCAATGTCATGGCCCGGATGCGAAAGAAGGGAGGCAGGGAAACCTGCGACTCGATGACGAAGCAGATGCGCGGCGGGATCGAAATGGCTATCGGGTGATTGATTCTGACCATCCCGAAGAAAGCGAAATGATTCGCCGCATCTTCAGCAATGATTCGGATTTGAAAATGCCGCCCGAAGAATCGGGACGCAGGCTAACGGATGCCCAGCAGGAAATTCTTCGACAATGGATACTGGAGGGATCGCCGTGGGGCACGCACTGGGCACTGGAGAGAATTGAACGTCCGGAGATCAATGCGCTGAGTGGAATTCATCCCATTGATCAGCTTGTTGGGCGCATCCATTCCGCGAGAAATATTCAGCCTGTCGGGTCAGCTGATGGTCGCACACTGATCCGTCGTTTGTCGCTTGACCTGACTGGATTGCCGCCAACGCCGGATCATATCCAGCAGTACCTGGAGGACACGTCACCTGAGGCATGGGCACATCTGGTCGATCGAACGCTGGCGTCCCCGGCATTTGGAGAACGCATGGCGTGGGACTGGCTGGAAGCAGCACGATACGCCGACTCGAATGGTTACCAGGGCGATAACGATCGGACAATGTGGCCATGGAGAGACTGGGTTATTGACGCATTCAATCGCAATTTGCCATACGACAAATTCACATTATGGCAGCTTGCCGGCGACCTCTTGCCAGAGCCCACAGAAGAACAGATTCTTGCGACGGCCTTCAATCGCAATCATATGATCAATGGAGAGGGAGGCCGGATAGCGGAAGAAAACCGAGTCGACTATGTGATGGATATGACGGAAACAATGGGTACCGTCTGGCTGGGGTTGACGCTGAATTGCTGCCGTTGCCACGATCACAAATTCGATCCGTTGAGTCAGCGAGACTACTATCAGTTTACAGCATTCTTCAACCAGACGCCGGTCAACGGAGGAGGCGGCAACGCGCAGACACCTCCTGTTCTGTCGTTCGCGTCAGATGAACAGAAACGGCGACTGGCAGAGCTTGAAGAACAATTGTCAGTTGTCGACAACCTAATCGCCGAACGTGCCAGCAAGCTGCAAAGCACACAGCAGGACTGGGAAGCGACGTTTTCGAAGTCTTCAAAGGCAGACTGGTCCATCCTGCACGCACATACGGCAACAGCGCTCCATCAGAAGCTGGAGACAGACGCGTCTGGTTTGATCCTCGCCAGCGGAACAAATCCCCCCAAAGACGAATATACTCTTGAATTCGATCCCAGCCAGATTGCCTCAAACCAGTCACCGGACACTCTTCATCAAATCAGCACTATTGCCAGCATTCGTCTGGATGCAGTTCGCCATCCCACGATGACCAGCGGGGGGCTGGCTCGAAGCGACAGCGGCAACTTTGTACTGACCGACTTCGAAGTTCAGCTTCGGGACGCCGAGAACAAGACGACTCAACGCCTGACTTTGAGATCCCCGGAAGCTACGTTTGAACAGGGCAACTTAAAGATTGCCAATGCCATTGATTCCGATCCTGCTTCCGGGTGGGCCATCTGGAACGGCAAGACAATCGACCGGGATCATTCCGCCGTGTTCCGTTTTGTCAAACCGTTCTCAGTTTCGCCTGGTTCAACGCTGATTGTTAAGCTGAAGTTTAATTCACCGCATGCGAACCATAATCTTGGGCATTTTCGACTGCTCGTATCACCCGTTTCTGACGCGGCAATTGACGGTTCGGATAATGCACTGGTACAGGCGATACAAACCCCGGTGTCACGTCGCAACGCGGAACAACAGGCGTTGATTCAAAAGAGGCAACAGGCGGATGACGAACAGTTCACAGCTCTTCAAAAACAAAAAGCGGAGCTCCGTAAACAGAGCGATCAACTGACGAAGGGTCTTGCCAAAGTGATGGTCATGGAAGACCGGCAGGAACTGCGAAAAACGTTTGTTCTCGACCGTGGATTGTATAACCAGCCTGGCGATGAAGTGATGGCCGCTGGTCCGGTTTCACTGCCTTCAATTCGACATGATGAAGGGACATTGGCTGATTCGGCGAGCCACCCGCCCCTGAATCGACGCCATCTGGCTCAGTGGCTGGTGTCGCGAGATCATCCGTTGACTGCGCGAGTTACCGTCAACCGGTACTGGCAAATGCTGTTTGGTATTGGACTGGTGAAGACAGCCGAAGATTTTGGAGTTCAGGGAGAATACCCCATCCAGCGCGAATTGCTGGACTGGCTTGCGGCGGAATTCATCGAATCGGGCTGGGATGTCAAACATCTGCTGCGAACCATTGTGACCAGTGAGACCTACAAGCGTCGTTCCAATGTGACGTCTTCGGAAGTCTTCGAGGCAGACCCGGAAAATCGCTTTCTGGCCCGTGGGTCTCGGTTTCGAATGCCGTCATGGATGATTCGCGATCAGGCGCTGGCTGTTTCGGGACTTCTGGTCGACAAGCGCGGTGGTCCGTCGGTCTATCCTTATCAGCCCGAAGGGGTCTGGTCAGAAGCCACTTTTGGCAAACGAACGTACGCGGCTTCAACCGGCGACGCTCTTTATCGTCGCAGCCTGTATTCCTTCTGGCGAAGAATTATCGGCCCGCCGATCTTCTTCGATTCCGCGCGTCGACAGGTATGCGAAGTCAAACCATTGCGCACAAATACTCCCATGCATGCACTCACTTTGCTCAACGATGTGACTTATGTCGAAGCGGCCAGAACTCTTGCACAACTTGCATTGACAGATGTGCCCCGGGCGAACCTGGATTCGGACAAATCGGAATCCGAAAACACATCAGCCCGCATGCAGTTCATCAGCCAGAGAGTCCTTTGCCGACCGATTGGACCATCAGAGCTTTCCGTCTGGCAACGGAGTTTGAATCGTGCGCTGACAGCCTTTGAAGCATCCCCGGACTCTGCCCAACAATTGATTTCTGTGGGTGATTCCGCCCGCGATTCTTCCATCCCTGCAGCGACACACGCTGCGTGGACGGCACTTTGCCTGAATATTCTGAATCTTGACGAAACGTTGACTCGGGAATGAGCCAACACAATTCAACGAGCACAGCCAACATGATTCTCGATCTGTCGAATGCGTCACCGCTGCTGGAACGCCAACTGCACATCAACCGAAGACACTTTTTCGGTCGAAACGTATGTGGTATCGGAACCGCAGCCCTGACAACGTTACTGCAGACGGAGGCACAAGCAGACAAGGCGACTCGACCGGTTCCTGCCGGTCATCCGACTGCGGAACAAATGACTCCGCACTTCCCGGCACGCGCAAAGAGAATGATTTACCTTTTCCAGAATGGTGCTCCAACCCATGTCGATCTGTTTGATTACAAGCCTCGTCTGACGGAATTGCATGGAACGCCGGTTCCCGACGGCTATCTGGGCGACAAACGGTTCAGCACGATGACGGGAAATGCTCAGGGAAAACTGATGCTGGCTCCCGTAGAACCCTTCGCGCAGCACGGGCGGTGCGGGGCCTGGGTAAGTCGGTTCATGCCGCATACGGCGGGAATCGTTGATGAACTCTGTTTCATCAAGAGTCTGCACACGGATGCCGTGAACCATGCCCCGGCAATTTCGTTCCTGCTGAGCGGCGCGCAGATTCCGGGACGTCCGACTCTTGGAGCCTGGCTGAACTATGGACTGGGAAGTGATGCCAGCGAACTGCCGGGGTTTGTTGTCATGACGTCCGTTAGCAAAGGAACTTCATGCGGTCAGATCTTTTACGACTTTTACTGGGGATCTGGTTTTCTACCAACGCGATATCAGGGCGCGCGTTTTCGGGGAAGCAGCGATCCGGTCTTGTATCTGAACAACCCGGACGGTATGTCTGCGGAACTTCGTCGCGCTCTTCTGGATGACCTGGCTGAACTGAACCAGATGAGGTTCGAAGAGGCAGGTGACCCCGAAATTCAGACACGAATCGCTCAGTACGAAATGGCCTACCGGATGCAGACTTCGGTTCCGGATCTGACCGACTTTTCTGACGAGCCGAAGCATGTCCTGGAAATGTACGGACCTCAGGTGCACGAACCAGGGACGTTTGCCTACAACTGCCTCCTGTCGCGCCGACTGGCAGAACGTGGAGTACGTTATGTGCAATGCATGCATGCCGGCTGGGATCAGCACAACAGCTTAACGACAGAACTCTACACGCAGTGCAAAGACACCGATCAACCCAGTGCAGCTTTGGTGATGGACTTAAAGCAGCGCGGGATGCTGGACGATACGCTGGTCGTATGGGGCGGAGAATTCGGACGAACGCCCTTTATTCAGGGCGATATTAACAATCCGCCGCGATGGGGTCGTGACCATCATCCCTATGCTTTCACCACCTGGATTGCAGGCGGTGGAACCAAAGCCGGGCTCACCTATGGCGCTTCCGATGATCTGGGGATCAACGCAATCGAACAGCCGGTACACGTTCATGACCTGCAGGCGACGCTGCTGCATTTACTGGGGATAGATCACACGCGTCTGACCTA
>JAGQQE010000290.1 GCA_020426345.1 Planctomycetaceae bacterium | reverse complement strand
AACGCAGATCGCCAACGGAAAACTGGTTTCGGGTCAGATGCTGCCGTCGGTTCGCACGATCGCAGAATCCCTTCAGATCAATCCCATGACCGTTTCCAAAGCGTATTCACTTCTGGAACGCGACGGCGTTGTCGAACGCGTTCGCGGTCAGGGGATGCGAGTCCTCGCACCAGCCAGACCCCAGGACACCGTTCGCCAGCGGCAACAACAACTGCGCCCGTTACTCGAGCAGGTCGCCGCTCAGGCGTTCCAGCTTGGACTCACCGCCGATCAGGTTCTGACGGCCCTGACCCCGTTATTGAGGGAGCCCGGTAATGACTAATCGTTTCGCGCTGGATGCAGCTTCAGAACACCCAGCCGCAGAAAAACAAACGGGGCCAGAAGGGACAGTTGAGCCCGAACATGCGCCCGTCATTCAGATGATCGGGGTCACAAAACGGTTCTCCGGCAAGACGGTCCTTGACCAGCTGAACTTTGACCTGAAACCCGGATCGGTCACAGGGCTGCTGGGACGCAATGGATCAGGCAAGACAACGCTTCTCAAATGCGCCCTGGGGCTACAAAGTCCGCAGGCTGGTCTGATCAGGTTAATGGGTGAGAACGTTGCCACATTGTCGGGCACCGCAAAAGCGCGCCTTGGATATGTGCCGCAGGAAATCACACTGTATTCCTGGATGAAAATCAGGCAGATCATCGACTACACCCGGGCGTTCTACCCGCGATGGAACAATTCGCTTACAGAAAAGCTGCTCACGGAATGGAAGCTTGACCGGGAAGCGAAGGTCGGAACGCTTTCCACCGGGCAGACTCAGTCTCTTTCCATATTGCTGGCCCTGGGGCACGAGCCGGACTTACTTGTGCTGGATGAACCTGTCGCGAGTCTTGATCCATCCGCTCGCCGACAGTTTCTGGCCACGCTGCTGGATGTGGCAATGTCGGGGGAAAGAACCATCCTGTTTTCGACCCACATTACGTCCGATCTGGAACGCGTGGCCGACCGTGTCGCGGTACTCAGAGACGGCGGCATTATCTACCACGATGAGTTAAGCAACCTGAAGGACGAGGTCAAACGACTGCGCATTACCACCAGTGGTTCCCTGCCGGATGATCTGAAGCTGCTTCCGGGCCTGTTGAGCTGTGAATCGAATGGTCAGTCAGCAGTATTAAGTCTGCGCGGATTCACACCGGACTTGCTGTCGCGATTCAGCAGGCAATGGAAAGCTCAGATTGATGTTGAAGACCTGAATCTGGAAGAGATCTTTCTGGAGCTCCATCATGAGTAAGCTTTATCAGGTGCTGATGACGTATGTGACGCGACGCTTTCTGATGCTGATGCTTTGCCTGATGGTGCCAGGTACACTATTGAGCATTGTGACGGCTGATAAGAACTCCCTGACGTTTGCCGGCTTCACATTCGGCCCCATGCTGATGTTGACATTCTGGCTCGGAATCCACCTGAAACAACAGATAGCCCGGCCGGAAGCCACATTGGTTCCCGACTATCGTCGGTGGCATCTCATTGTGGCTTTCTTAATGTGGTCAGCGCCTCTGCTGACCGCGTTTGCTTTCTCGCGTGCATCCGGCAGTTCACCTCTGGCGACCTGTGGTCTGAGCCTGCTGGTCTGGACCGTAAGCTATTCAGCAGGTGCGTGTCCGGGATGGTGGCTGGCCATTCCGTATTCTCTTGGAATAGCCACGGCATTCTCTCCTGTTCTGCGAGCGACCCTCGGAGACTTCCTGATGGGAGGTGCACCACAAGCATCGTGGTTTCTTATGTCACTCGCTCTGGGGGCTGCTTGCCTGCTCTTTCATCACCTGTTTTCTCTGACAGAGGATGATCCGGATTACGGCAAAGTGATGCCCATGGATGTCTGGGACCTGAAAGCCGCTACGATTCGTCGATCGAGGCGCGTTCAAATGCAACCATATAACACCCTGTCCTGGGACTGGTATCTCCAACCAGCATCAAAAGCCCTGGAAGCTCTTTCACTGCGGACCGCGACGACCCTTCGCGAACGAATCATGCTCTGGCGATTGTCGGCAGACTGGCCGACCAATCACGTCTGGTTCTTCATGGTCGTTGGTTCAATACAGTTGATGGCCATCTGGCTGCAAAGTCGCGCCCTGAAAGAATCGCTGGATGTCAGAAGCGTGCGTCTGATGCTCTCTCTTCCCTGCATGTTTTCTCTGATGCTCACATGGGGGCAGTTTCTTCTGATTCAGCAACGATGGCCTCGACTGGGCTATGAAAGCCTTCGCCCGTTCAGTCGACGCACCTGGGTACGCGACAACGGGCTGATGCTGCTGTCAAATTCCATCACCGCACAATTGGCCTGGTGGGCACTGTTCGGAATCGGCACGAGTATTGTGATCTGGCCAGTCAACGCATTAGCGATTTATCCGCAAGCCATTGTTGAGTTTTCTCTGTGGGTCATTGGTGCTCATTTCGTTGTGTTTGGCGTCAGCGCGCTGGCTTCTTCCTACGGATCAAGAATGAGCATGGCGATTGGAATTTTAGCCGCAACACTGGTGTCACAAACTTCCTGGATTGCTTCGAACCGCATGGACGATGGCGACTTGGCCCGGACCACCTGGGTTGTATCAGGAGTGCTGCTGATATCAGGCATTCTGCTAACCGTCACTGCATATCGGCGCTGGTGCCGAATGGATTTGCCGTAGACGTTTCAGCAATCCAAAACGAGCAAACGGGCAGATCCATTGGATTGCCTCGGGGCGATCTCTCCAAAGTGAATGAGAGTCAGCCCGGCTGGCATTCATTATCGCGCACATTTATTGCCGGAGATAGACTCATGGCTGCACGCATCATCAAAATCTGGCTGGTCGTTTCACTCATTGGATTTGCATGGAATCTGATCCCCATCGCATCGAAATACCGCCTTCGCGGCCAGGAGCTGGTCAACCTTGAGCGAGAAAGGCGTCGCCCGGAACCACCAGTGGTAACCGTTCCCGAAGATACCCCGTGGCCCAGGGCATCGATCTCGATGTCCGGACGTGCGACTGAAGGGGCTGCGGATGATGCTGGAGTCGCCTCTCTGTCGTTCGGTACAAAGACTGTTGTCCTGGTGGATCAGGTGGCTTATCTGATCAATCCACTTGACGGGACCGTGCAACAGACGACTGGCATTTCCCCGGATGGCGAACGAATTTTTCAGGCGGCCATCTCGGGGGATGGCAGAGTTGTCGCAACCGTTGGGCAGTTTCCGGTCATTCGTTTCTGGGACGCAAAAACGGGCGCACACTTGCAGACCGTTGAAGACAAATATCCCACCATTGCCGCTCAACCAAATTCAGGTCCTGGCAGACACCACACCAGCGGCCTCGAATATTCAGATACTGGTGCTCGAAGAATTGTGGCCGCCACGGGCGGCTGCCTTTTTGCGATTGGCAAGATCGACGGCAGCATTGAACTCTGGAATGCAGACGAAGAGCCACTGCCCGACAGACCTTACGGCATTGTCACGTCGGAATGGCCTCACACCCCTGATACGAATCTTCCAGTGCCGAGAAGGTTTTATCTGCATCAGCGTATTCAGCCTCACGTTGCCCAGGTTGAGCACCTGCAGTTTACACTGGACTGTCAATCGCTCCTTTCAGTATCAACCTGGACTGTCACCGGAATCCACCGACAGACGTATGATGGCTACCAGGTTGCACAGGTCGCGCGGGCGAATTCGGACGAATCAGAACCGAAACTGGTCCGAAGCCGGGTAAGCGATGGAAGCACGGAATGGCAGGTGAATCTGAATTCCATTCCGTCTGCAATAAGCCTTGATCGTATGTCTGAACCCAGTCCGATCCCGCGTTCTCCCGCCCCGGCCCGAATGGCTATCGCCGACCGGAAAGCCGTTCAAATACGGAATCTCCAGGACGGTTCCATCATGAAGACGCTGTCGGTTCGAGAACAGATCCCCGGACTTTCGATTTCTTCGGTGGCTTTTGGAACCACCAGCAGCGGACCACTCTGGACTGTCGGACAGAGTTTCGCAGATACAATCGCTCCGGATGCATCCGGACAAGCCGTTTGCATTACGGCCTGGCAGCCGGCCACAGGCCGACAAATCGTCACCGCGCGACTACCAGGGCATGCAATGTCTATAGCCTGGTCGCGGTTTGGTCATCAATTAGCCATTTCACGATTGAGGACCGTTGAGAACCAGAAGACCATGCCCCGGGAGGTTTTCACTTTTCCATGGTCCACACAGCCATCTTCGCCATTTATCACTCACATCTGGGATGTCGGCATACGTTACGAGTGAGTGAAGGAATCCTGCTAATCGCAGCTTTCCATCGCCACACCCGCTATCCCGCACAAGAGCGAAATGCCATTGTCGATGAGAGCCTTGTGATTAATTGACTTCGACCTTGCGGCCCGCTGGTCGAATCGCCTGGCCTCGAATTCCCTTGTCGCCTAATTGCTCTCGGATCTGATCGGCAAGAACGGTCAGTCGAGCGACGACTTCGGGATGTTGATCGGCGACGTTTGTCGTTTCGGACATATCTGATTCCAGATCGAAAAGCGATAGTCCAATCTCCGCCTGAACGTAGTTGGCCGGCTTGCCATCGGTACCGCCGGGCCTTCCGTTCAATGTGCGATAGTCGTGAGGAAAATGCAGCTTCCATCGTCCGCTGCGAACGGCCTGTAGTTGGCCACCCCAATAAAAATAGTAGGCCTCGTGGGGAGACACGGCATCCGGTTCGCCAGCAATCAGGGGCCATATGTTCCTGCCATCAATAGGATGTGCAGGCAAGTCGGCTCCGATCAGGTGGGCAACCGTGGGCAGAATATCGATCGTCATGGCAGGAACGGAGCA
Source organism: Planctomycetaceae bacterium (assembly GCA_020426345.1). GTDB lineage: Bacteria > Planctomycetota > Planctomycetia > Planctomycetales > Planctomycetaceae > F1-80-MAGs062. The sequence goes on along the minus strand of JAGQQE010000290.1, from coordinate 3,117 downwards.
TTTTGTTCCGGCGGGAATTGTGCCGGGCCACCACATGACACAGGATTCGCGACATCCGCCTTCAAACATTGTCCCCTTGCCCTCTCGCAGCGGGCCGGCAGAACCAGCGTGATCACCGTACGAAAGCCATGGTCCATTGTCCGAAGTGAAGATGACCAGTGTCTTGTCCTCCAGATGATGGGTTCGCAGAGTGTCCAGAATCTGTCCGACAGACCAGTCGACTTCCATCATGACATCTCCGAACAACCCACGACCACTTTTTCCTTTAAACTTATCAGAAACATAAAGCGGTACATGAACCATACTGTGTGGCAGGTAGACAAGAAACGGCTGATCGACGTGATCTTCGATAAACTTCACGGCACGTTCGGTGTATTGTGTTGTTAGTTGCTCCTGGTCTTCCCCGGTCACCTGGGCATTCACAATTGTATTACCGTCAATTAAGGGCAGATGCGGCCATCGCTTCAGACGCTCTTCCATTGGCAGATGTGCGACGCCCGGATGATAGGGCCACATGTCATTGCTGTAGGGAAGTCCGAAGTAGTCATCAAATCCATTCTGCATCGGAAGGAACTGATGATGATGTCCCAGGTGCCATTTGCCATAACATGCGGTGGCATAGTTTTTTTGCTTGCAGATTTCACCAAGGGTGACCTCGTTCGCGTTGATCCCGATAGGTGACGAAGGCCCCAACGCTCCCTGAATGCCAACACGGACGTTGTAACATCCCGTCAGCAACCCCGCTCTCGAGGCCGAACAGACCGCCTGAGTGACATAGAAGTCGGTAAAGATCCGTCCTTCAGAAGCCATCCGGTCAAGATTGGGTGTTTTGTAATCGGTCGCACCAAACGGCCCGATATCGGCGTACCCCATATCGTCCATATAAATCACAACAATGTTGGGACCTGGCCGGGATTGGCTGGATTGATCGGCCAGGCAAGTGGCTGGACTCAGATGTGTGAGGAGCAAGCTGAAGGCAATGACGCTGACAGACTGCCTGAGATTCGCAGGGATGAGCAACATTCTGAATGTCTCGGACGTGTAGAGGTAAAAGGGCCATCGACTCACTTCGTGCGTCGCATCCTGCAACGAACAAATCGTCACCCGCAAACTCATCGCTTTCGCGTGACTTCTGAGTCTGTTCGACGAAAACGCCACACAGCCTGGGCGGCAACCCATGTGGCAATCTGAAAGACACGAACAGGAGCATCCTGCCAGCACGCGATTCTACCATTCCGCGGTAACCGGACACAACGGAGCGTGCCTGATCATCGCCCCCAACAGAAAGCTTGGGGCCCGTGGGAACGAATGGTATCGCAATCTGATCGCAGTGCCGTTCGAGCGGGCTTGACACAACAAGTCAACGAATGGCCATGGAGTTCGGCGCGATGTTATCTGGTACGTCGGTCTGTTGGCTTACCGATGCGCTGGCCGCTCGGACTGGAAATTGATGTCCCGTTCGCAACCGATCTGTCATCGACGCCCACGATAGTCCATCGTGTGCCTGCGCCACCCAACCGCCATGCACGGCGATACTGCGTTCATAGAACATGACACCCCGCCAACGTCTCTTGCGTTGAGAAGATCGAAATTTTCAATTAAAGGGATGTGTGCCATCTGGCTTCGCCATTGTTTTCGACCAGAAAGGGCGCTGGCAGAGAAAGCGGCGCACTCGTTGCCGTTTCTGTCACCAGTGCCACCCAGACGTGCCCAATGATATGCCACGAACTCTTTCTGAATGACCAACAGGTCGCCGATCTCATTTCCTTTGGAATGCCAGCAACCGTGGCACACCACATTCAGGTGACGCGTGGATTGCGAAAGCTGAGTTGTGCGGGTGCTGTTATCGGCCAGCTTCTCCTGCTGATCGCTGGCATTATCGGAACGACTTTGGGTCTGTTTCAGCTTCCCATGGATCAAATCGGTATCTGGCTGGGCCTGATTCCTGACGACACATGGCTGATCGATATGGAACCGGTTAGTGCTGTCGTTGCGGTATTCGTCGGCATCATACTCAGCGCGCTGATCTTCTTTCTGATTTTGAATGCCAGGCCCTTATGGAGAGTACCCACGGCGATTTCCGGAATTCAGATGACGATGCTGGGGAGTCGCGATGCTGCCAGCCGTTGGCTCAACGGTGCGGCAATGAAGGCCGTGATTCGCCGTATTGATCCCGAACTGCCTATTGATGACTACCTGCAAGCTTATTCTCTCGGCTGCATTCGCGTGTCTCTGACAGTCCTTGTGCCCGCTGCCCTGCTCCTAGCGATGATCTTTATCTGGGATTTGATTTCCGCTGGCTATGTCGCACCCAATGGAGTGTTCCGGGGCGGACATTTCACCACCGACAGACGTGTTGCGGCGTGGTCCGAAATCACTCAGCTACAGACAGGCAGCTACATAATGGGTACCACGATGACTCTGCGATATGTCCTGCATTTTTCGGACGGACGCTCCATCGACCTTGCAAACGCCCATTCCTCGCAACGGGCCAAATCCCAGGTCATCGCTTTGGCAATGGTAGATCATGTCATTCGGAAACATCAGATTCCCTGGGAACCGTCGCAGTTCGAAGGTGGCCTCCACAAAGGAGTGGTGCAGTGGAATGTAGATGCCTTTCGTGAGTATCAGAGCCGACTTCCGGAAGAAGAAAAACCAGTCTTTCAGCAGATCTACCGTTTCAATCCGAATGAACTCTGACGCAGCCGAAGTAGATCAGTCTCCCGCCTCAAGAAACGATAGAACGCATGTAAGGCTCCGAAGCTCGATGGCACGAATGCTGAATGCCAATCCTCGCACCTGCCCCGGAAGTCGCGGTTAATCCCGCGCGCCCGTACCTACGATCTCCTGATTCATGGCGGGTAGAATATCCAGCAGCTGAATATTCCTGGACGCAGCCGAAAGTGTATCGCGGGTGTGTGAAGACGCCAGCCCCGCAGGGTCGTTGACATCAGCTTCTCCGGGAGTCAGAATCTGCTCCATTGCCGCACGTTTCGTTTTCAGATTATCCATTGTGATTATCCAGCAGCTGGATAAGACTCGTTAATCGCGGCGTCCGTGCCGCGTTTAACGCGTTCGGATAAGCTACCGGAAGCTTGTTCGGGCGCGATAGAGCGT
>JAGQQE010000289.1 GCA_020426345.1 Planctomycetaceae bacterium | reverse complement strand
TCGACAATGCGGCACCCAAAAACGCCCTGTTCGGATGGGCCAACAGCTTGTGGCGCACCGGCAGTGACGGTAAGAGATCGCGCCGTGGAGTACCCGGTCGCAGTCTCACCAGAAAGCCGTTCCGACCCCGCAGCCCCGGGCGATGGACTGGCCTTGATCCCGGAGACCGTCACATAACGCAGTTCCCCGGTTCCCGCCGCCCTGTTGGACCGCTCTGGTGTCTCGAAGTTTTGTGTGTGGTTCTCCAGCCAGAACGACCTGTCCGTCCTTCGAAGTCCCGCAGCATGGCCGGACGAGTCGCGATATGAACGAACAGCGTGCACATGGTGCTGAATTTCGTTGTGCGGATTCTTCCATACCTCAATCACGTCGTGCGGCTCACACAGAATAGCCCCCAATGGCAGCAGGGCCGCCTGTTCGCTGCGTTTGTAGCCAGTCAGCACCAGTTGAATGCCCGCCCCGCGCAACTGTTCGGCATGGGGAAGCAGCCAGCGAACGGCAGCATCAAGATCCTGTTCCGATTCGGTCAATCGTCCAGCAATCAGAAGGAAGTCGCAACGGGCGGCCGCCGCAGTTTCGAAGAGACTGACCACGGATCGCCGCACGGCAGAGGCAGCCGCCCGACGAAGCCAGTCCGGACAATCGGCAAGCCCGGACAATGGCGAAGCCAGGCGAAGGTGATCGGAGTGTAAAAATCGGATTACAGACATCAATGCCTCCCTGCATTGAAAAAGGATGCCGACAAACTTCACGTCGGCCACCAGGCAAAAACAGTATCCCAATGCAGCAAATTCGCCGAAGAATCCTGAGATAAGATGTCAGGACAAACGGACCTGCCTGCACCAACACAGGCAGCGATTCTGCTGAGCCCATGGCAAGATATGCAAATCACGGGACTCAGGCTAGGGCATTTCGGCAGTTTCTGCCGGACTCCAGCCAGGTGTGTGGGCCGATTTGAACTGGCCAGTCCCGTCATCACACTGCGATTTCGGATCTGCCCTGAACACGGATCGGTTCAGAAATACAGGGCCGATTTCGTATGGAAGGTTGTGTTTGTTGTGTTGACGGCGAAATGATGCCGAATTGCTGCCTGTTTCCCCTTCTTTCAAACGGTACGTGTTCTCATGAGCTACTTCTCCAAAGGAATCATTCTGGCAGGAGGGACAGGGTCCCGCTTGTTCCCGCTGACACTTGGGATCAGCAAGCAAATGGCCCCCGTTTATGACAAACCGATGATTTACTACCCACTGTCAACTTTGATGCTGGCGGGCATTCGGGAAGTGCTGATCATCAGCTCACATCGGGATCTTCCGGGTTTCCGAAAGCTGCTGGGAGATGGTTCGGCCTGGGGAATGGCATTCACTTATGTCGAACAACCCAGGCCGGACGGTCTGGCACAAGCCTTCATTCTTGGAGCCGATTTTATCGGAGACGATCATGTCGCTCTCGTTCTGGGCGACAATATTTTTTACGGCCGGGGCTTTCAGGGCACTCTCATGGGCGCTGCATCGCTTGAACACGGCGCGACGATTTTCGGATACGAAGTTCGCGATCCCAAAAGCTATGGTGTGGTCGAGTTCGACAAGACCGGCAAAGCCATTTCACTGGAAGAGAAGCCCAGGCAGCCTCGATCTAATTTTGCTGTTCCAGGTTTGTACTTTTACGACAACGAAGTCGTTGACATCGCAAAAAACCTGAAGCCATCCGCGCGAGGAGAGCTGGAGATCACAGACGTCAATCGGGAATACATGGCTCGCGGCCGGCTTCACGTCGAAATCCTGTCGCGAGGTTTTGCGTGGCTGGATACAGGTACACACGATTCCCTGCTTGACGCGGGAAATTTTGTTGCGGCGATCGAAAAGCGAATGGGTTTAAAGATCTCGTGTCCGGAAGAAATCGCCTGGAGGAAGGGACTGATCACGCGTGAACAGCTGCTCGCTCTGTCCAGTCAATTCCCCAATGAATACGGCGAGTACCTGAAACACGTCGCTGGTAAGTAAGAAAGCCCACGACCGCAGCCGAGGGCTCATCCCGTCTTCAGAAAAACAACGACCGGCCGCTTTCACCGACGGAATAAAGCGGCTGACTCCGCGTCCCCCAGATTCAGCTTGTCGACGTCGATACTGTCGATCGCAGGTGGACTCGGCTGCGCCTGATCGGGTGCCGCAGCATTCGGGACGGTATTCAATTCACCTGTCCCCGGTGCAGTTGGTGTCACTTGCGTTGTTGTGACCACAACAGGCTGGAGTTCTGATCGACGGAGAATCTGCACATTGTTCAGTTCGTCACTTTCGATCAATTCGTCAAAACTGTCCACAGCGACGACCAACACGTCAAACGGACTCCACTGTGAACCCAACGGCTGTGAACCCAACGGCATATTCATCGCTGAGGCTGGCAGCTGAATCTGCAACTGCTGGTGTTCACAGGGTTCCATTCGATGAACGAACGTTGTCGCACTGGGCGAATGCACGTGGATGGTCCCCAGCACTGCCACAACCGAGACTCGAAAATTCCCGATCGGTACCTGGCTGTTGTTGTGCATTGTCACCTGGATCACCGGTCCACAGTCAGGGGTTCCTTCCGAGACTAGTTGGACGGACTGAACCGAGAGATCTCCAACCGACACTGGTACTGAAAATTGAGGCATGAGCACTTGCTGCTGTTCGCCGCCGACACCCATTTGCTGTCGCATGCGGTTTCTCATCAGCAGGTCAATCACATGTCCACAATAGGACGAAGGGATACCCAGAACCTGATCCGAACGATTTGAATGGACAACGTCCGGTGAAACCACTGGCTGGTTCACCTGATTGGTCGTTGTCGGACTGACGTCTGGACCAGATGTGATGGCTGTGGTGCCAGGGATCTGTTGCCCGGCTGGCGGCATTCCCGAATCTCCCGGCATCTGGGCAATAGCGGCCTCGTTGCCGGCGGCCGCCATGCATCCGAGGATCACAATTGAAAAACATTTATTGGCGAGTCGCATGACAGGCTCCTGGATTTAAAGGACGTAAAACAACGAATGAAGTATCAGAAACAGATAGCAAACAGACGGCGAAACGAAGAAAGCCCGGCGGCCGCATACGCAGTTCGCCGGGCTTCGCTTGAAACGCCGAGTTCTCGGCTGAGCAGGCTTGGTTACAGGGCCGATCCAGCAACCCGTCAGACGCGTCACCTTCCTGAGCCCTGCAGCCAGCTGTTAGTGACAACCCCAGTAGTAGTTGTAGACGGGTGTCGCGACGTAGCTGCAGGTGTACAGCGGTCGGTAGCAGTAGTAGCTCGTGTAGTTGTAGTATGGCTGGCAGCAGTTCCAGCCTCGGTAGCAGGAGTTCCAGCAGTGGTTTCGGTAACCCCATCCACCACACGAGTAACCCATTCTCCGGAAGCATGCCTCCACCGCGTCCGTGCCACTTTCGGTGCCCGCGTCTTCGGTCAACTGATCGACATCAACGTCGAGTGCGGTGTCGAGGACGTTCACATCAGCATCAGCAATCGACGCAACATCGATGTTCAGATCGTTGTCGTCCGCGTTGACGTTTGCGACAACCATGGCCATTGGCAACATTGCAAAAAGGATTCGCTTCAGCATTTCTCTTCTCCAGATCCGGCATGTTTGAAAGAAGGGTCTCGCAAGTCTGCCGGTCTCTTGCGTTCCCCAGTGTTGTTGATACTGAGCTAAGCGGAGACCCTTCAGATCTGTTACAAATATTTTTGACGGCCTTTCCTCAATGGATCCACGGGCAATACGGCTCGCAATCCCATGATGATCTTCCCGGGACTTGCTGAATGGGCCGCGTTTTGACAGAGTTCCAACATTGCCTTTCTGTTCATTTGGTTCGGAGATGCGGTCCCTGTTTTGAGGGTGTCGAACCGTAATCCGCTGCCAGGAGATCCTGGATGACTGCTGTTCTAAACCGTTCTGCTCTGCGCCATACCGTTCTTATGGCAGCCCTGATCACCTGTTTGCCCGCAGTACTGACGGCTGCGGAGCCAAAAACAGATCGCCCGAATATTCTCTTCCTGTTCGCGGACGACTGGGGGCGTTACGCAGGGATTTACTCAAAAGAAGACGGTCGCCCCGGAATCAACGACGTCATTAGTACGCCAAATTTCGATGCCGTCGCGAAACGCGGCGTTCTGTTCCGAAATGCTCACGTCAATGCCCCCTCATGTACCCCATGCCGGAGCTCACTTCTGTCCGGGCAATACTTCTGGCGTACGGGTCGAGGAGCCATTCTGCAGGGAGCCGTCTGGGACAGTTCAATACCCGCGTGGCCATTGCTTCTGAAGGAATCCGGGTACCACATTGGTAAATCGTACAAAGTCTGGAGCCCGGGAACCCCTGCCGACGCTCCATTCGGCGGGCAGCAATTTTCGTATCAGAAGGCAGGGGGCCGCGTCAATCAGTTCTCCCAGACTGTGACCAGCATGGTCGCAAAAGGAACAGAGCTGGAAGACGCAAAGCAGTCGGTACTAAACGAGGTCCGCCGGAATTTCCAGATGTTCCTTGAGGACCGGGAATCCGAATCACCATTCGCATTCTGGTACGGTCCAACCAACGTCCACAGAAAATGGATCAAGGGATCCGGGAAGAAGCTGTGGAACATTGAGCCGGATGACCTCAAGGGAAAAATGCCGCCTTTTCTTCCAGATGTTCCCGAAGTGCGCGAGGATCTGGCCGACTATCTGGGCGAGGCCCAGGCATTTGATGCAGCCATCGGTGTGTTTCTGGAAGAATTAAAGAAAGCAAATCTCTACGACAACACGCTGATTGTCATCAGCGGTGATCATGGCGCGCCTGGATTTCCGCATGGAAAATGCAATCTGTACGACTTCGGGACCTCTGTCGCTCTGGCAATCGCCGGTCCCGGAGTGCCCGGGAATCGAGTTGTCGACGATTTTGTCAATCTACCCGACCTGGCGCCGACTTTTCTTGAGTCGGCCGGTGTCGAAATTCCCAGTGTGATGACGGCCAGATCTTTGTGGCCCACGCTCTCTTCGTCAGAATCCGGACTGGTTGACAGGAATCGAACCTGGGTCGTCACCGGGCGTGAGCGCCACGTGGAGATGGCACGCGCTGGCTACCTGCCTTACCCCCAAAGAGCCCTTCGAACCAACGACTACCTGTACATCATCAATTTCAAGCCCGATCGGAACCCTATGGGAGATCCCTACAATCTGGGGTCAAATACTCCCCCTACAGTGGAGGAACTTACGGAATCCACGTTTGTAACATTCCCGGATGAGGACGCAGGTCCAACAAAGGCATGGTTAGTTACAAATCGGGACGATCCCATGTGGAAACAGATCTACAGTATGGCGTATGGTAAGCGACCACGTGAAGAACTCTACGACCTGCGGAAAGACCCTCATCAGGTTGTCAACGTTGCTGCGGATCCTGCGTATGAACAGACTCGACAACGTTTGAACAACCAGTTGATGGAAGTGCTCACCAGTACCAGAGACCCGCGGACAATTGATGACGGTGCCTTTTTTGAAACTCCGCCAATGGCCGGAGAATTACCCGATGATGTTCCCCATCCGAATAGAAAACGAAAAAAGAAGTAGCGTCCCGCTTCAACAGCACTTTAAGTTTCAAACACCGCGATGATACTCCCACGGAAAGTGCGTTCGTAATGGCTGTTCTTCAGGAGATCTCCAATGGAGAGCGCGGTCGCACAGTTGAATTACGAGGCTCAGCCATCCTGATTGGCAGGGACGAACACTGCGATCTGGTGATCTCGTCTCAGGCAGTGAGCCGTACCCATGCGCGTATCGAAAACGATGCGGGGCGCCACTTCCTGCTGGACCTCAACAGCCGCAACGGGACCTCCCTGAACGGTTATCGTCTTCACGACCGTCAGGTGCTGCGCAATGGTGACCTGCTCAGTTTCTCGACGATCCAGTTCATCTATCTCACCGGGTCTGTTCTGGATGAGGAATCGGAAAGCGGCGTTGGATTTGCCGTCGGCCCCACCGAAGTCAAGGACGACATGACTGGTGATTCGTCCATTTACAGGGAGATCGTTCAGAGTGGCGATCTTGTGCTGACCGCGAAAGCCGGCGAAGGGGTTCGCGATTCCCGCATCACCGTTCAGGTGGCAATGTCACTCACAGAATCTGCGCCCATTATTGCCGCTGAAGCCACTCGCAAGCTCCAATCGACCTTCAACACAATCCGAGAACTATGCAGTTCGGAAAATCCAACAGACTTACTGAGCCGATTCTCTCGCCTGCTGTTTCTTGAAATTCCGGCGACGGAACGCATTACGGTCGTCCATACTCCACTGAATTCTGACCGCTACCGTGTTCTTCAATCGAAGAGTCGATACGAAAATGATCTGAACTACCTCTGTGTGCCGCTGATCACCTACGCCGCCACGACTCGCAACGCCGTCCTGTATGTGGACGAGTGGAATCTGTCTGACCTGTCGTCGCCACGAATGGAGGACCTTTCTCACCGGTTCATCATGTGCCTGCCCATGCTGGATTGCGACAACCAGTGTCATTCGGTCATTCAGCTGGAAACCAGCCGCAAGAACCAGCCATTTCAGCCCAGAGATCTCGAATGCCTTGCCGTACTGGGACACGTAACGGCATTTGCTCTGAGAGTGATGATCAGGGCTGGTCAACGCGGGCGAGAAGATCACGAAGTTCGACCAGCAAGTGCAAACATGCTTTCCGGAAGTGGATTTCGAACCGTCTTTCGCGCATTCACCGCGCCGGCTGCGCACCAGAGAGTCTATTCCGGGAGCCGGGTCAGCCCGCATGGTGTTCGTTTTGCCACTGTGTTCACGCTTGCTTCAGCGCTCGACAGCACAACCATCGTCAGCAATTTCCTCTCAGCAATTCAGGCAGGACTGGCGATGGCCAGCAGTGTTCATGCTGCACTCAGTCTGGCACAGGCAAGGATGGCTCCGCTGAATTTTGAATCTGTTGTCGTTGCCGTCTTCAATGAGGCAGGCACTCAGGTTATGGTGTACGGCACTGGGGCGTTTGGTGTTTATCACCACACACTGAAGCAGGAGGGGGAGGGGGCTCAAGACGGCAATCGCGATCTATTGGGTATTCTCACGCCGATGGACACCGACGTAGCTGTCACGATGGCCCCGGGCGACTCACTCTTATTGATGAACGATGTTCTTCATTCGCAGATGAATCATCTACCAAACGGCTCAACAAGTTCGCTGGCAACCGCCGTGAGCGTCGCGCTGGAAAACCCGGTTACGTTCGATCGGGCGATGGAGATTCATTCTGCTGCATCCCTGGAAGACGGCAATTCACAACCGACCGTGATTGCAATGATTCACTTGTTGACTGATAAATTTGTCACTGCTGATCAGCTTCTGATGGACGCGGAAACGGAAGGCGCCGATCAGGCAATCGAATGACGGATCAAATCTTCTCCGTTCGCGACGTGCTTGGTGATCAGGGCCTGATTGCCAGGCGACTGGCAGCATACGAATCGCGTACCGAACAGCTCGATATGGCAGAAGCTGTCTACGACGCGATTCGACGTCGCAAACATCTGATCGCTGAAGCCGGCACTGGCGTTGGCAAGAGCTTCGCCTATCTTGTTCCGGCGATTCTGGCAGCCCAGCACGCATCGATGTCAGAAGACAAGAAACATCGTGTCATCATTTCCACACACACGATCAGCCTGCAGGAACAGTTGATTCAGCAGGACATCCCTTTTTTACAAGCAGTTCTTCCCGCAGAGTTTTCTGCAGTGCTGGTCAAAGGACGTGGCAACTACATCAGTCTTCGACGTCTGGCCAAGGCCAGAGAACGCAGCAGCCAGCGGACCATGTTCGATGGCGATGGACAACGCAGCCTATCACAGATCCTTGCGTGGTCTCAAAAAACCACAGACGGCAGCCGCGCTGATATGTCGTTTCGGCCGCAGCCCGAAGTCTGGGATGATGTCGTCAGTGATCACGGTGACTGCCTGGGCAAGAAA
>JAGQQE010000028.1 GCA_020426345.1 Planctomycetaceae bacterium | reverse complement strand
CCGCTTAAGTATCTCAAAAGCCTGACTGGTCTCCTGGCGGACAGTCCACAACTTGCACTGCGGCGGTTCGATCGTTACCGGGATCAACTACAGGCTGACTTCTTTACAATCGCTTCTCGTTCAGGAAAACCCCGGGATCTTCGGTGGTTGAAGTGCGAATGGCAGGAAGAACGTCGCCTGGTGCGGGAGACAGAGTCGAAGCTGACCACACTTTTGGTCGGTGTCAGCATCTCCTTCGAAGCCGTGGAGGGCGGCGATATGGAAGAGGTCGAAGCGGTTAGTGACGTTCGATCGGCCAGCGCTGTTTTCCATTACCGCGATGGCAGATGGGGAACGGGGGGCCGGGTTCTGTTCAACCTCACTCCCGATGCGGCTGTGCAGCGGCTGACGGATGCATTCACTCCACTGGATCAGTAATGGGCGACAGCAGGTTCGGCTTCTTCTCTGAAGTTATTGAACCGCGTGTATTCCCAGTGGCGATACAGTTCATGATGCCGCACCAGTTGCTCGTGTGCGTCATCCGCCGCCACTTTGCCGTTGTGGATCAGGATGATGCGGTCGCATTTCTTGACCGTCGATAATCGTGATGGAAGGAAGATCACGGTCCGTCCCAGTGTGACTCGCTGATAAGCATCGTCCAGCAGCGTCTTCGATTCAGAATCCAGCATCACGGGCGGTTCTTCGATAATCAGAATCGCTGGCTTGCGAACGATGGCCCTGGCGAGACTCAGGCGGAATGTCTGTCCCGGATCCAGTGCCACGCCGTGTTCGCCTACAAGCGTATCGTATCCCTTCGGCAACGTTCGTATGAAACTGTCCGCATGAACCAGTTTGCAGGCTTCCTGCACCTGATGTCGGGTGATATCGGCTTGCCCGCAGGTCACGTTCTCGAAGATCGAGGCATTGAAGACCGGGTCGGTTCCTCCAACATAAATCACTTCGGCCCGAAGCGACTCAAGGGTTGCCTGCCGAACATCGCGTCCATCGATCAGTACCTGCCCGACGTCCGGATCTACAAACCGCGGGATCATGCTGGCGAGAGCGTACGCAGGCAGTGGATTCAGCGAAAGCAGGGCGACGGTTTCACCAGCGTTGATTCGCAGGTCCAGATTGTTCAGCAGTCTCGGGTGTTGTGACGTTGTCAGTGTGACCTGATCGAAGGTCAGGCTGCGTGTCATTGGTTCGAAGAACTGCGCCCCGACGGTCTGTCCGACCAGTGGAACACGTCCAATATAACTGTTAATTTCGTCAGCTCGCACACGGGCATCTTCAGCTTCGGCTCTGGCGGGTCTCAATCGAGTCAGCGCCTGAAAGACAACGGTTGCGCACATGGAAACAGCAATCACGGCGGGCAGTGCGGAAAGTCCGACATTCAGCAGGAATCGACAAAGCAGCCATGTCGGCAACAGCACTAACAGGCCCGTGAGAAACCGGCAGATCAATCGACCACGTGACTCCTGCCGATGAAACTGCATGCATCGGTCTTTATAGATCGCCAGGTTCTTCTCGAATTGTTGTTGCTCCAGTTGTTCCATCGCGAAGCCCGTCACAATCCGGGTCTTCCTGAGACCTTCTGAAAGTCTCTGGAGACCTCGTTCACTTTGTTCCGCCAGCAGCCCGGATGAATTTGATGACCGCTGCCTCTCCATTCCGATGGCATACCATCCCAGGATCACTGGCACGATGACTTCGATTGAAAGACGCCAATGGATACACAGTGCCGTCAGAAGAGCGATCGTGATGTCCGGACCTGAAAGAAGCCATCGATGTCCCCATCGAGTTGCGGATGATTCCAGTGAGCGGGTCGCTTCACGGAACAGTCGATCGGTTGCCTGAGACTGTTCTCTCGAAAGGTCAGCGGGTTCCAGCCGGATCGCTTTGCGATGAATGTGTTGTCGGAGTCTTTGAACGACAGACAGGGAGTTCGCTGTTACAGCCGAACAAGCGGCTGCTCTTAACATCCACCGTCCTGCGATGCAGACGATAATGGTCAGCATCAGCGTTGTCAGTGCGGTGGGGCTGTTATGCAGCAACGGTATCGACTGGATGATTACGGAGATGCCGCGCGCTGCGGGGACTTCTGCCATTGCGTCTGCCAATGGCATTAAACCAAATGCGCCGCTCGTACCGCTATTCGCCACGAGTGAAACGATGGCGGCAGCGCAGAGAATGGATATTGAAAGCAACACACTGCCGCCAACAGATAAGAGCAGTGCGATGAGCAATCGGGGTTGCGTGAATGCATTTGCCGAAACAAGCTTCTGGACAACCGGAGATGATGACTCGGTCATTGAACATCCTCCAACAAGAACACCTGCGTCAGCACAATCCAGAGCAGCCAGATGTTCTGACGGCTGGGCACGGAAAGTGGTTCTTTCTGTGACAAGACTGTTTGCACCGCAAATCACAGGCCATCATTGTCATTAAACGAAAAAAGGCACGTTTCACAACGTGCCTTTTAGCGGATATCGTGATTTTTTCGCCCGGCTCGGCGACATCCCGGGTCTTCCTGAAGTCGTTGTTACGCGAGATCCCGGTCCTCGAACAGAATAAAACCGAGCAATACGACAGCGGTTGCGTAGGCAGTGGCGTACAGAAAGGCGAAACCAAGATACTTTGGCGGGACGACTGAGCCCGTTGAGATCGCTGCCGACACATTGAAAGATTCGAGTGATGGCAGGACAGTGGCGAACATTCGAGCGATGAAAGTTACCGCTTCGTTTTGAATAACCGTTTCACTTTGCTGCACCATCAGGGGGGTTAGATTTCCAATAACGAAGATGGCAAAGCAAACGACCAGATTGACAACCATCGGGAGCCGAGTCGCAACTGTCACGCTAATGGCCGCAAGAACGACCACCTGGAGAAATGAAAGTGCAATTCCCGGTAACACCTGATTGACAACCTTCAGTCGATCCGGGTGCGGCATCGGGATTTCAACACCTTCTGAAATCTGGGTCCACTGCACGCTTGGCGTGACCTCTTCAGATCTTTCCTTCTGGTCGTAGCCAACTTTGTAATAGATGAGCGTTGCGAAAAGGAGCGTGAGTGGCAAGAACAGCCAGATCACAGCCTGAAGGATCCCGATGAACTTTCCGAGGATGAACTGACGGCGATTGATGGGCTTCGAAAGCAACGTCATTGCAGTTTTGCCATCAATTTCGTTGGTGATACTTGTCCCCGCTGTCCACACGGCAAGGAGCGCACCCGCGATCAGCAAAGTGGCAAGGCCACACTCCTTGAGCATCTTTACGTCGTCTTCCAGCGTGAAGAACGGCATGATTGTATTCAGCCCGAGAACTGCTCCACAGATGAGCAACAGCAGGAAGAACAACGGTTGACGAATGGCTTCCTTTGTCGTTGCTCGGGCAATAACGCCCGCCCGGGTTCCATAGGAAAATGAAACCAGGGCAGCCATGATGGCGGCGACACAAATCCAAACCATCAACCAGTTGTAGTCGGTGGTGGATTCCAGCTTGTGCGATTGAGCGAGTAAATTGATCTGAGGTAAACGGTAAACAGCTTCCAGCACGTCGGCATTCCCCGATTCGGAATGAATTTTGAAGTCCCAAGACAGCGCAACGCAGCGATATTACGTGAGTTACGCCGAACTGGGCTCGCGCGTTGGAAAGAATGCCAGAAACCGGTCCAAGTCAATTATTCACTGTGATCTGGGTGTAAGTGCAGATACAGCATCAAGATACGGAAATGGTCCGTTCCCGGAAATCTCGCGCGAAGGCACCCAATCTAATCAACCAGGCAGGCGCCCTGAACCAAATTCGACTGCAAAATTCCTAAAGCACTTAACGACGGATCTGAAAATCGTCAAAGTCCTCCGCAGGATCAATGGCCTGGAGCTCGATTGCGGTAATTCCGTCTCCGAAATGTGCTTTCAGGCGATTCACGAGACTCCGGACCGTTGTGTCGGTTGCTTTTGCGACAACTTCCACAGTGCCGTCCGAAAGATTGCAAACATAACCACAAATTGGCATCGAGCGAGCCAGTCCGTGGGTTGTCCACCGGAAGCCGACGCCCTGTACCCGGCCATGGAATACGATTCGGGTCGTTTGGATCATGTTTTCGGCTCCGGAAAATCCGATCGGAATTGCCATGCAAAAATGCCTGTCGCGATGGCCACATTCAACGAATCGGTGCCATTGGACATCGGGATGGCCAGTCGGGTGTCCGCCATCCGAGCGACCGCTGGTGAAACGCCGTCGAATTCGTTGCCGACAACGATCACTGTCCTGCCGGGAAACCGAAACTTTGCAAGGTTGATGCAGTCTCTATCCAGCACTGCCGCCGCGATATGATAACAATCGGCGTGTTTTAGCTGGTTCAGATGGATTTCGAGGTCGTCGGATTCGACGATGGGAAGGAACAGCACATTTCCCATAGAAACTCTGAGGACTCGCCTGGAAAAAGGGTCGGCTGAGCCAGCCCCAAGCAGGACTGCATCCGCGCCAAAAGCGCTGGCGATACGGATAATGGCTCCAACGTTCTCAGGATCGACGATTCTGTCTCCGGCAATAATCAGGCTGTCTCCCCTGGATCGGACAATCTCCCGTAAGTCGGGGGTTGCCCGTCTTTTGGCACAAGCCATGACGCCGCAGTGAAACGGAAATCCAACCAGCTGTTGTGCCAGATCGTTTGCCATACGATAGATGGGGATTCCGGTGGGGAGTTTCTCGTGGAATGATTCCCATTTTCGATCGCTGATCAGAACACTGCAAATTTGGAACGGACTTCGAAGCAGTCGTTCCACAACCGTTGCCCCTTCTGCCACAAAGGTATCCGCGTCGCGAATGGCATTCTGCTTCTTCAGGCTGCGATACGAATTCAGTCTGGGGTCGTCCAGCGAGCTCAGTCGTTCAATCATTTTTGGAGAGTTGCGTCAGAGTAAGAAAACTCAGAGTCCCGGTGTTGCACATTGATTCCATGGTCTGGCCGGCTGGGGCCCATTGTAAGTTGCTGGATCTGCCTATTGTGAAGTTTGCAAGCCACCACGTGATACCTTCCCTGAAAACCCGGGAAAACTCCAGGCAAGTGGCATTCGCTCAATTCTTGTCCATTCGCTACTCTACCAGGTACGGGCCAACTGGCTTCTGTCGCATGCCACTAAATTGCGAAGGATGATCACTGTGAAACTGCATTTCCTGCGTGCGCTGTGTGCGTTGGAAGTGAAGTTACCCCCATGGGCTGCGAATGCCTTGCGGCGGTAGCTCGAAGACATTCAAGGGGTTGTCCCCTTGTATTCAGCCGAATGACTTCGGCTATGGAGGAAAACGGAGTGTCGACTCGCATCTTGAGTATTTCCGGTTTGCGTGGAATCATTGGTGACGGACTGGATCCGGTCTATGCATCGCAGTTTGCTGCAGCGCTGGGAACCATTTTTTGCGGCGGCAAAGTTGTTGTTGCTCGCGATGGGCGATCGACGGGTCCAATGCTCTACCACTCCGTCGTGTCAGGACTGCTTGCGACCGGATGCGAAGTTGTCGATGCCGGGATTTGCACCACGCCGACATGTGGAGTTCTGGTGAAGCATTGCAATGCCGCCGGGGGCTTGCAGATTACCGCCAGTCATAATCCTATCGAATGGAACGGATTGAAGCCCTTCGCACCAGACGGGTCGGTTTTTAACCGTGAACTGGGGCAGCAATTACTACAGATTCTGGAGACCGGCGACATCGCATGGAAGGACTGGGCTGGCCTTGGACAGGTCACGACGTTGGCTGACCCGGCATCACCACATATTGACAAAGTCTTGAAGCTGGTCGATGTCGAGGCGATTCGCAGGAAAAAATTCCGCGTTGTTCTTGACTGCAATCATGGCTCTGGCGCTACGTGTGGGCCACGACTCCTGCAGGAACTTGGTTGTGAAGTGATTGTGCTGGGGGGCACTCCGGACGGCCGGTTTGAACACATTCCGGAACCCGTTGAGAAGAACCTGGGGGAACTCTGCCGGGCTGTTGTTGAACACAAAGCGGATGCCGGCTTCGCACAGGACCCGGATGCGGACCGACTGGCAATTGTTGACAATACGGGGCACTACATCGGTGAAGAACTGACGCTTGCGCTGGCTGCCGATTACGTTCTGGAACGTCGAAAGGGACCTTTTGTTGTAAACGGGTCGACAAGTCGAGTGACGGCGGACATTGCCGCCAAACATGGCTGTCAGTTCCACCGTAGCTTTGTTGGTGAGGCACACGTTTGCGCAAAGATGCGTTCCGTGCAGGCGGTGCTTGGTGGTGAAGGCAATGGCGGCGTCATCGAGCCAGCCGTCGGCTATGTCCGCGACAGTCTGGTCTCTATGGCCTATGTGCTTGCTGGGATGACAGAGAAGAAGAAAAGCCTGGAGAAGTGGGCTGACTCATTGCCTTTTTACACCATCGTGAAAGACAAGATCACTTGCCCTCCGGAAGCAGTACCTGCGGCCTGCGATGCGCTCCGAAAAGCGTTCGGTGATGCTGAAGCCCGTGACGGAGACGGATTGCGGCTGGACTGGCCGGACCGCTGGGTCCAGGTGCGTGCCAGTAACACAGAGCCCATCGTTCGTGTGATTGCGGAAGCGCCCGAAACAGATGATGCTGTCTCGCTGTGTGATCTCGCGATGAAAGTGGTAGAGAATTCGGTGGGGCCATACCTTGCCTGACTGGGCATTGCAGATCGACGTTGAAAGTGATTTCGTTTGCAGGGACGCGACGAATTTTCGGCAGGTCTCTCACGTTGTCGATCCGGAGGCAGGTCTGCAGGACTTGAATTACTGACGCTCTCCTTTCCGAATACGTTCGACCCATCCTTCACAGATTCAACGGGCCAGTGCGCCGGGGGCGTTGCCATTTGACCATTGGTGTCGAATGATGCACGATTCGCCAGCGGCCTGATCTGCACCCATGGTGCATGGGCAAACCGTTAGAAAAGTTGTCCTTGCCTGTGAACAGTCATCTTTCTGAAAGACATTCGATGAAGATTCGTTCTCCATTCGTCATCGGAATTGTTTGTGCGTATTTGTTTCTTCCGTGTTCTCAGGCGTGGCTGGTCCGAGCTGACGATCTTCCGGTCACAGAAGGCCTGCTCGTTCGACTTGAGTTTGCGGAGACGTCAGAAGTCACAGATCCAGCGGACCGTGTTTCCGCGTGGGTTTCCAGTACAGGAAGTCCCCTTCGGTTCTCGCAGCCAAACGAGAAATTTCAACCGAAATCATTGCAGATCGAAGGAAGGCGCATCGCTCGTTTTGATGGGTTGGATGACTATCTGCGCGTGGATGCCACCGGAATGAAGTCCGCCTCTGTCAGTTTGTTTGTCGTCGCAGCTCCGCACTCCAACGCGGGGGATTTCCGTGGACTCTTCGCAGCGAATGCTTCAGGTGAGAGGGATTACGTTTCAGGTCTGAATATCGATCTGGGGCCGGGTCCGGGGCGCGCTCTTGATATGATCAATATTGAAGGCCGGGGATTTGGAGGGGCTCGGGATCTCATGGAGTCTTCGCTGAATTTCGGAACGTTGCATACCTTTGAAGTCGTGATCGATGCGGAAACAAAAGTGGTTCGCAGTCTTATCGATGGCAGGCTCGAAGGTACACGACCGTGTGACGGATCGGAATTGTCGCTGGATGAACTCACACTGGGAGCTCGATACTACACCAACGGTCCGGGGGCTCAGCAGGTACGGGCACCATTTGAGGGTGATATTGCTGAAGTGCTGCTTTACGGTCGAGCTCTTCCCGAAGCAGAAGCTCAGGCAGTTCGCGGGTATCTGAAGTTGAAGTATGCCGCGGTGGCCAGCGCGTTGCCAAAGACCATCACACGAGATCCTGCCCTGGGAGTGGAGCTCGTGAAAGTGGAGAAGCCTCCCGCAGTACAAGTCCTGGTGCCAGGATTTGAAGTTGACGAGTTACCACTGCAGCTCACGAACTGTAATAACGTCCGATACCGGGAAGACGGAAAACTTGTGACGCTTGGTTACAACGGAGATATCCATCTGTTGACGGATACAAACGGAGATGGTCTGGAGGATGCCGCGGAAGTCTTCTGGAAGAATGAGGGCAGCATTCGCGGCCCGATTGGAATGTTGCTGACGCCACCAGGGTATAAGAAAGGTCGTGGCGTTTTCGTTCCGTCGAAGGGGAAGGTTTCTTTGATTGTCGATACGGACGGGGACGACAAGGCGGATCAGGAAATTGTTGTCGCATCGGGCTGGAATGAAATTCCCCAGAACGTCGATGCGTTAGGTCCGGCAATGGACAGGGACGGGAATCTGTATTTTGGTCTGGGTGTCGCCAATTTTGCCAACGCTTATCAGGTTGGTGACGATGGGAAATCACAATACAACATCAGGGCCGATAACGGGACAATTCAGAGAGTGTCGGCTGATTTCAGCAAACGTGAATCTGTTTGTACCGGGATCCGTTTTCCCGTCGCTCTGGCGTTTAATCATCTGGGTGATTTATTCTGTACGGAACAGGAAGGGGCGACCTGGCTGGCTAATGGCAACCCTCTGGATGAGCTGCTTCACATTCGTCTGAATGAGTCTTCAGATGCGACTCCTAATCCAAACGGGAAACGCCATTTTGGATTTCCCCCGCGACATCCGGACTACAACCCGGGTATTGTTGACGAGCCATCAACGTTTGATTTTGGCCCACAGCATCAGTCCACATGTGGAATGGTGTTTAATGAACCTGTCAACGGTGGCCCCGTTTTTGGCGCTGAATGGTGGCAGCATGATGCGATTGTGTGCGGCGAATCACGAGGCAAGATCTGGCGCACTCAGACCGTCAGGACGCCGGTTGGTTATGTTGCAGATTCGCAGTTGATTGCTTGTTTGCAGATGCTGACCGTTGATGCGTGTGTGTCACCGGATGGCAGCCTTGTTATTGCCTGTCACAGTGGTCCGCCCGACTGGGGAACCGGACCTACCGGGACGGGAAAACTGTTTCGTGTCCGACAGGTTCGGAAGAAAGCTCCGCGTCCCGTTCGAACCTGGGCCGCCGGGCTGCAGGAAATCCGGATTGCATTCGACCATCCGATTGCACCGTCATCGCTGAGGGGCGCGCTGGATCAGATTGTCGTGCAATACGGCGAACATGTTCGAGCCGGTGATCGCTTCGAAACTCTGGTCCCGCCTTATGCTGTTGTCCGTGCGCAGCAGCTAAAGCCTCGATTTGAGTTGCCGGTGGCAGGCGTAACCCTGACAGCAGATTTGAAGACTGTGATTCTGCATACATCACCGATGAACAGTGATGTTCACTATTCTGTGACTTTACCGTCGGTGATTGGTCTGGAGGAGCAAGAATCCGGCTCATGGCGGGATCACGGACAGTTTCCTCAACACAAACAGATCGACGTCGACCTGGCGCTGCGTGGTGTCCATGCATCATGGAAGGGGATCGACGACGAACATGGGCCTCAGAAATCAGAGACTCCGTCTGACGAGGGACAGGCTGGAAATCACACCGGAATGATTCACTCCGGGGAGATTGTCGAATCCTGGACGCTGCCGCACGCAGATCTGAACGTGAGTCTACAAATGCTGGCGGCATCGGCTGAGTCTGAAACCCTGGTCAGGGCAATTTCAAGACCGGGCATTCTGACTCTGGAAACTCAGCTTAACCTGCATGATATGCTGCGTCCGGCGATCCAGCCCGGTGCATCTATTGACTATGCATGGCCCGATGAAATCGTAACGGTGACTGTCACTTCCACGCAACAGATTGTGGTTCAGGCCACGACATCAGGTGCACAGCCCACGGATCTGGCGGTTCGATGCGGAACGACACCAGATGGAATTTATACGGCCGTTTTTGAGTCTCCGGCAAATGTCAAAGAGCCGATCAGACTGACCGTTGAAATGACCACTGCTGCTCGCGGGGACGAAGCACCGATTCCCGGACTGACGATGTACTGGCACACGAATGAAGATTCCAGTCCTCGCCCGTTTCCGCTGCATCGATATATTCTTCCCTGGGTGAATCCTGCTCGAGGACGCGATACTGATGAAACGTTTTTTTCGAACTCAGACCTGGCGGAACTTCAGGGGGGGAGCTGGGGCAGGGGGAGGCGAGTGTTTCGGAGTGAGGCTGCTGGTTGCTTCAAATGCCATGAAGTAGGGGGGACGGCTTTATCATCAATCGGTCCTGATCTGCGCAATCTTGTCCATCGCGATTACGCTTCGGTCATTCGTGATATTGCAAATCCCAGCTATGCGATCAATCCCGATTATATTGGGCATACGATCGAGCTGAAGGATGGTCTGGTCCTGACAGGGGTGCTTCGAACGGTCGGCAATCAGCTGCTTCTCGGGGATGCACAGGGCAAAACGACAGTGTTGACAAACAAAGAAATTGAAGCCATGTACCCGTCTCGAGTTTCGGTGATGCCGCCGGATTTAACGAAGAAGCTTTCGCAGCAGGAACTGAAGGATCTGCTGACGTATCTTCTGACCCCACCGCCGGCAATGCCTCTGCAGTCGCCATTGAACGCCCCACCATTGAGGACACAGGCTGAAGTAGCGGCTGCGCTAGCCGGATCTGCGGGTCCTCCCGGGGTGTACCGACCACTGAAGATGGTTCTGGTCGCGGGCCCGAAGGATCATGGGCCTGGCGAGCATGACTACCCCGCATGGCAGCAACAGTGGGAAGAATTACTGACAGGGGCAGAGGGGGTCACTGTCGATGTGGCGTGGGAATTTCCGAATGAAGAACAACTGGCATCTGCCGATGTTGTTTTGTTTTTTCAGAAAGGCAGCTTTGGCGACACGCGCCCAGAGAAGCTGGATGCGTTTCTGAAAAGAGGTGGCGGGGCTGTTTATATCCACTGGGCGGTCAATGGAAACGATCAGGTCAGGGAGTTTTCCAGACGCATCGGTTACGCTTCCTGGGGAGGCCGGATCTCATATCGTCATGGTCCCTTGACGCTGGATATTCATAATACGGACCATCCTGTGGTTCGGAACTTCGAACAGCTTCAGTTGTATGATGAGAGCTACTGGAAGCTGACCGGGAAACCAGAGGATGTCACTTTATTGGCAACCAGTACAGAAGACGGCATGGCAACACCCCAGATTTGGGTACGCGATCATAATCCGGGGCGAGTTTTTGTGAGCATACCTGGTCATTACAGCTGGACGTTTGATGACCCGCTCTTCCGAATCCTGATGCTAAGAGGAATCGCGTGGAGTGCCGGCGAGCCCGTCGACCGATTCAACGACCTTGTGACACCGGGGGCGAGATTGTTGAGATAAGTTGCGAAGAATTGGAGGTTTCTGTTCCTGTACATTCGACTGGCTATGTCTGGGGTATTGTCCTGCTTGCAGACTGTAAATGGGGCTACGGGAGGTCCGGGGTTGCGGTTACCCTCGAGGACTGCGTAAAGTTGGTGAATGTTCCCGCAGAGGCTGGTTGTAACACAGGGAGGTCAAATGGTGCATCGAATTCGCAATCAACTCAATTTGATTTCACTCGCATCTCGCCATATCGCGGATCTCGTAGCATCGAATGAAATCGTGCGGGCAATGGAAGTGGCAGAACAGGTTCAGTTGGCCACCGCAGGGTTGCAGTCAACGCTCAGCCAGATGCACGATCTGGAAGCAGGGCACGACTTGAAACGAGTGCTCGTTGTGGAAGACGACAGCATCCAACGCAGGATGATAGCTGAGGCGTTTCGGGAATCAGGTTATTTCGTTGCTGAAGCTGATAACGGCAACGGAGCAATTGAGTATCTTTACAGTGCGGCTCAGCCTGATGTCATCATTACAGACTTATCGATGCCCAGTTGTTCAGGTTGGGAATTGTCGCGAGTTGCTCGAACCAGCCCGGTTTGCCGAGGAGTTCTGCTGGTGTCATTATCCGGCAACGCGGTCCCGGCCGCGACTGAAGGTTTTGACCTTACGGTGGCCAAGCCCGTGGACACAAAGGTCATGATCGCACAAATCGACCAGTTGCTGGCCAGCCGAGATGGAGAGCGAGACGCGGCATAGGCGAATTCTTCGGTGTTGTTGGATTGCCGGTTGGCCATCGTCTTACTTCTGGTCGCTCAGGTCCATCCACAGGCCGCCATGTGCAGAAATCCGGCAAAATGAGCTTAACAGTGCGAACATTGAGTTGCTTGCTGTCGAAGCTGTGCGCCGTTTCTTCAGGTCGAACGCGGCGACTGCGATCAAAGTCTGCTTTCCTCTCGGAACCCCTGGAAGTTCGCGTTCTGTTGTCGGCATCGGAATGGGGCGCACGGTCCGTTTCAGGTGACGGTGCTTCTGTTTCGAGCAACACGGGCACAACCATTCTAAATGGAATTGATATCAATCAGTTTATCGGGGTTGATGCGTTCCGTGAGGCCGGCTTCACCGGGACGAATGCGGTGGTTGCGAATATCGAAGGCGGCCACATTTGGAACGGGCACGAATCACTGACGCATGTGGATGGGTTTGTTCAGGATTCCGCGAATCCAGGCTCGCAGACGGGAGATTTTGATCGCCACGCCACGTGGGTCGGGATGTTGCTGGCCGGGAAGTCTGCTGGAGTGGCCTTCAACTATCAGGAGGGAGTTGTGCCGGATGCCCGACTTTATTCCGGGGCAATTGCCACAACTTGGTCCGGTGAATCGTTTACTACCGCATTCAACTTCAACAGCAACACATTTCTGACACCATATGAAGATCTGATGTCGAAGGGCGTTGGCGGCGACGCTGTGACTGCCGATGTGATTAACAGCAGCTGGAACAGTAATGATCCCACGGCATCCGCATCAGGCATCTATTCGAGGGCAATTGACGCCCTTGTGAATGACACCGGCAAGACCGTTGTATTTTCCGCGGGTAATACTGGGGCCGGGCCAAACTCTGTCGGGGGGCCAGCAGCCGGGTACAACGTTATTACAGTTGGTGCCCTTGGCAATGACACGGATCTGCAACCCTGGCAGTCAGTTGCAGGTCTCAGCAGTCGTGGATTCAATGACCTGTTTATTCCTGACGTCTCTGCTCCAGCCAATATACACGACGCTGCTCAGGGAACCATTCTGCCTGAAGTACGTTCTGTGATAGACATCGTCGCCCCCGGTATTGGAATCACATCTGCGCTGTACACGGGGGCCACCGGAGGAAACATTGGTGGAGGTGATTCGACACCGGGCAAGGCTGACGCTTACACGGGCAACCTTCAGGGAAGCAGTTTTGCTGCACCTTTAGTTGCCGGTGGTGCAGCCTTGATGGTCGATGCCGCGAAGACGATCTTCGGAAGTTCTTCCACTGCCATGGATGGCCGGATTATCAAGTCCATTCTCCAGACGTCTGCAGACAAGATACCCGGCTGGTCAAATCGTCCGACATTGATCAATGGAATTCATACAACCACTCAATCACTGGACGAAGATTCGGGGGCTGGGAGGTTAAACCTTGCAAGAGCGAAAGAATTGCTTCTGGACGGAACCACAGATCTGCCTGGTGATTCATCGGGTCCTGTTCAGGCCAATGGCTGGGATTTGGGGAGGGTCAGTGAAGCCGCTGTTTCGGACTACCCCATTCAGAATGTCCTGGAAGCCGGTACACCACTTATCGCTACGCTGAACTGGTTTGTCGATCGCATCATTACTGACGGGGGAGTGACGACTGAGTCGAGTTTTGACAATCTGGATCTGGAGTTATGGCTGACTGACAATGGTGTGGCTGCCAGAAAAGTAGCTGAGTCTCGCAGTTTGTATAACAATGTTGAACACCTGAGTTTTGCGGTTCCTGAGACTGGGACCTATCTGCTTCGGGTACGCTGGTCAGGAGAAATCTGGGATCTCAACAACGATGTGAATACGGAGACCTTTGGTTTGTCCTGGACAACAACCGGACTCGTGGATGGTGGTGCGCCTGTTGCTCATGCGACTGCGGAAGATGTCTTTTTGCAGGGCCCGCAGGATCAGTTGATCTCGGTGCAGTTTCTGGATGACACAGGTATCAATACGAATACGATTTTGAGTTCCGCTGTGTACGTGAAGGATGCCAGTGATGCTGTTCATTATCTGACTCTGCAGTCAGTCGATTCGAACCAGACTTATGATCCTTTCGTCACTGCCGTATTTGTCATGTCTGCTCCCGGCGGAACCTGGGACTCTACCGATGATGGGTTGTACCGTGTTTTTCTGAACGATGGGGTCGTCGAAGATGAACTGGGCAACACGATCGAGGGGGGGCAAATTGGTCTCTTTAACACGCAGATTGTCCAACGGATAGGGCCGGACAGTTTTGGTTATGTTGCTTCTCCGGTAACATTCAACTTTGAAGATATCAGCGAAACCGGAGTTCCCATTCTTCAGGGCCTGGATGATGCGACACATCTTCTGACAGATCACGCGCTGGGTGATTTTTCGTTCTCTTTTTACGGGGCGACCTGGCATGAACTCTTTGTGAGCACAAACGGATTGTTGACCTTTTCTTCGCCGGTCGCTTCTGCTGCAAATACAGACCTCTCGACGTTTTCCGGACAGTCGGCTATTGCGGTGTTATGGGACGATTTATCCTCCTATGGTCCGAATGCTGCTGTTTACTGGCAACTGCTGGGACCTCCAGGCGCGCGCAGACTCATCCTGCAGTGGGATCAGGTGGAGTATCTGCATGCAGGTGGGAACATAACGTTTCAGGTGGTGCTCGATTCTTCGGATAACAGCATCCAGATGAATTATCTGGATTTGGATGGTGGTGACGCAGGCCACAATGAAGGCCTGTCTGCGACAGCGGGGCTCCGATCCGGTGATCCACTGTCGACGACACTCTTGTCGTCGTTTAATGGATCGAGTTCCGTCTTTGTTGCGAGCCATCGGAGCGTCCGGTTCTATGATCCTCGCCCCGTTGCTCCATCGATTACCACGCCGGGCACTTATGACTTGCGCACGTTTACCCCGGAATTCAGATGGAGCGAGTCGCAAGGGACTGAGCAATACGAGATCTGGGTCAATCGACTGACAGGTGAGACCGCGCGCGTGATACACGCGTTTGTTGGCGAAACAATTTTCACTCCGTCACAGCCAATGGCGATGGGATTGTATCGCGTCTGGGTGCGGGCAATTTCTGCTCAGAATGATCGATCCAGCTGGAGTACTCCGTTTACGTTTCGGATCAACGCTCCTGCGGAAATAACGCCGCTTCAAAGATTGCAAAAGACCGCTCGTCCGCTCATCGAATGGGAAGTTGTTCCGGGAGCATCGACCTATGAGATCTGGATCAACAATCTTTCTAACCACGCATCCGCGGTGGTTTACAAATCCGGGCTCACTTCAACCACATTCGAGCCTGAACAGGATTTGCCATTCGGGCAGTATCGGGTCTGGGTACGCGCTACGGATGAAGGACAACGGCCCGGGGCATGGTCCGACCCTGTGGATTTTGTGGCAGCCTACTGGCCGACGCTGACCGCGCCATCTGCAGTCGTGACGTTTAATCATCGACCTCAATTCGAGTGGACTGTTCTGGATGGAGCAGCCTCCAGTCAGATCTTCGTACGAAACACATTCACAAAGGAAGTGATCTTGAATCAGCCGGTCTCTGCCAACGGCGTATGGACGTCCACGGTGGATTTGCCTCGTGGCGAATACGACTGGTGGGTGCGAGGTGTCACGCTTGATGGCATTGCCGGATGGTGGAGCTACGCTGCACGATTCTCGGTCGCCGGATCGCCGGTGTTGACGATGCCAGCCGGGACGGTCCCGTCAACGCCACTCTTCAGCTGGAAACCCGTTGAGCTCGCCCAGCACTACACACTGGTCATTCATTCAATGGGAGGTGGCCATGATTCGATCACGCTGAACAATCTCTCGGGCACTCAGCATTCCACCACGACGCTGGCATCCGGAGTCTGGCGAGTCTGGGTTCGCGCGGTGAGTGGCACGGGAGAGCTCAGCTGGTGGAGCCGCCCGGTGGACTTCACCGTTGAATAGGATAGAGCATACTGGTGAGGCGCCGGGTCCAGGGATGTTTTGCATCGTCAGCGCGGAAGTGAGTTGCGCGGCACAGTTCAGGTGCTGGAGGATACTGGTTTTCGTAATTCCACCAGAATTCCGCCGAGTCGCAGCAGTTGGTGAATCCGCGTAAACCAGAGCTCACGGTCCCAGACAAGTCCGGTAAGTTCGCATGCATTCTTCAGCTCTTCGCGGCTGAATGTTCTGCACTTCCATGTGTGGCTTGTGAGGATTCCGGAGAAGGAGTCTTCTGTGGCCAGCAGCAAAATTACCCCGCCCGGCCGAAGTACACGAGCGAATTCTGCAAGCCCGGGTAACGGGTCCGGAATGTGTTCCAGGACGTAACCACAGGTGATGCAGTCAAAGGAATTGTCGCGGAAAGGCATCTGCATCATGTCTGCGGCCACGAAGGAGGGCCGTGGTGAGCCAAGTCGCTCTCGGGCGCGGCGCAGCATTTCTGCGGATAAGTCAAATCCCACGATTTCGGCATCAGGATGACTGGTGTCGAGCAGATGTCGAATGATTTGCCCGGCGCCGGAGCCAACGTCGAGGATTCTTCTGAACGGTCTGGCATCAAACCGACCGGAACGGAAGAGCGAGCCCATGAGCGGTTCATGCAGCGAAATAATGCTGCTGAACTTAAGGACAGCTCCTCGAGGGCCGTCATAGAGCCGCCGGACAGATGACTGGTACTGCGTGAGCGACTGACGCCGAATTCCTCGAAATTCGGCGAGACGCCGGACGTGTTTCTTCGCGCGATGGCGAAGTTTCGTGACAGCGTTTTTCAAGTTGCAGTAGGCTCCTGAAAGTGATGACGGTTCCGCTGGGTTCACTGGTGGGACGAGTGAACTTGACGCAACCAACCAGGATTTTCAAGCGTACAAGGGTTGGCCCTGACCTCTTATCGCATATCGGGTTTTAGCCAGGAATGAGCGAGTCGAACGAGGGAATTCGGTTGTCGATCAGTCGAATTGGCAGGAGGAAAGCGGTTACGCGGCTTGCGAATCGGCATAGTTCACGCCATGATCTGCGTGCAAAAATCCCCCTTTTCAGGTTCACTGCCCGCGGAAAGCGATGGTTGGTGCCGAAATGTCGGGCAGATTCGCCTGAAATCTTCAGAAAGTCCAGATTCGTGAGCGTCGGTAGCCAGGGAAAAGACGCCGTGTTGCGTGTGTTGTTCGTTTGTACGGGCAATACGTGTCGCAGTCCGATGGCTGAAGCCGTGTTTCGGAAACTTGCTGCCGAGAAAATTGGATGTCGGGAATGGGAATTGCGTGATCGGGGCGTGGATGTGTTTTCTGCAGGAGTTGCCGCAGCTGAGAACTTCCCGGCGTCTCGTGAAGCAATTGAAGCCGTGAAGGACTACAATCTCGATCTGTCGCAGCACCTCAGCCAGCCGGTCACTGTCGAGATGCTTGAGAAATGTTCGCTGGTGCTGACAATGACCAGCCGCCATCTGGATGCGGTCCGCAGGGGTTGTCCGGCTCGGGCGGATCGCATGTTCCTGTTAAGTAAGGCCGGTTGTGATGTCTCCGATCCAATAGGGCAGGGGTTGCCGCAGTACAAAGACTGCATCGACGAAATCTCGGACAGTATAAGAATCTGGGTTGATGAATTGTTCCAGAAAGAGCTCAGCGAAAAATGAAAATTGGAATCGCCAGTGACCATCGTGGTCTTCAAATGAAGAACCGACTTTTGCAGTTGCTGGGCACAATCGAAGAGGTCACCGAGACCAGAGATTTTGGTCCGGACGACACCGTCAGCGTCGACTACCCGGACTACGCATCGCGCGTTGCGAGCGCGGTTTCGACGGGTGAGGTGGATCGCGGCATTTTGATTTGCGGCACCGGGATAGGGATGTGCATCACCGCAAACAAATTCTGCAAAGTACGGGCAGCCACATGTCACGACATCGTAACGGCTGAGTATAGTCGGCTTCACAACGATACCAACGTGCTTTGCCTTTCGGCGGACCAGCTCAGCGATCAGCTTGCGGATCAGATTGTCCGCATTTGGCTTCGGACCGAATTTGAAGAAGGTCGTCACGCCCGGCGATTGCTGAAGATCACTGAAATTGAAAAGCAAAACGCCAGCGTTAGTGGCGAAACTGGTAATTCCTGTTGTTGAACCTGTCTTTCCCTGTCTTTCGATTCACGAGCCCAGAAGATGAAGCCTGAAGATCTCCATTTTGCGAAGACTCACGAATGGGTCGCTGTCGAAGGTGACGTTGCCACGATTGGAATTACTGACTTCGCAGTCAAATTGCTGACCGACATTGTCTTCATGGAGTTGCCGTCTGTCGGGAAATCGGTGTCTCAATCTCAAACCATGGGCGAAATTGAGAGTGTGAAAGCAGTGAGTGACCTGTACGCTCCTGTCAGTGGTGAAGTGATTGAGGTGAATTCGGACCTGCCCGATAACCTGGCTCTGCTGAGCGACAGTCCATTTGAGCGAGCATGGATTGCGAAGATCAGAATGTCATCACCTGCGGAAGTCGCAAGTCTGATGAACCGTGCGGCGTATGTTCAACATTGCGAATCTGAAGGTCACTAGCGGATTTTGCGTGCCGGGTCCCTATCATCTGCTGCTCCCGGATCTCGGGCGTTGGTCTTAGCGTTACGTCTCCGCCGCGTTTTCCGGCAGACAGCGCGTGAGGCTCTGCTTCTCGTTTGAGGCCTCTCTTGTTGCCAATCTCCGGGGCCGTCTTTCTATCTTCCACAGGATTTCAGCCGTGGCTTATCTGTTTGACACTCCCGAGCAGCGGGAGAAAATGCTGGCTGCCATAGGGGTTGCGAGCATTGATGAGTTGTTTCGTCAGATTCCCGAAACGCTTCAGCTGAAACGAGAGCTGGATCTGCCGGAGCCTCTTTCGGAGTTGTCGCTTCAGCAGCAGATGGAGCAATTGCTGACTCCGTCGGTAAGAACTCCCGTCTGTTTTCTCGGCGGAGGCGTTTATGATCACTTCATCCCCGCAGTGGTGGATGAAATCGCGTCTCGCGGCGAATTCTACACTGCCTACACTCCGTATCAGGCGGAGGCAAGCCAGGGGACTTTGCAGGCGTTCTATGAATATCAGACATTGATTTGTCAATTGACGGGAATGGAAGTCTCGAATGCCAGCCTGTATGAGGGCGGTACCGCGGTAAGCGAAGCGGTCTTCATGGCGATGCGCGTGAATGGTCGACATGGAAAAGTCGTCGTCGCCGGCTCGCTCCATCCGGAATACAGGGCCGTTCTGGAGACATACCTGGCAGAGACGGAGACCAGAATTGTCACCGTCCCCTGCAGGGATGGAGTAATTTCGCCGGAAGATGTGGCGAGACTGGTTGATGATCAGACTTGTGCCGTTGTGATGCAGCAGCCGAATTTCTTCGGCTGTATTGAGGATATCAGTGCAATCACTGAAGTGGCGCACACCGGGGGTGCATTGGCGATCCTCTCCTTTGATCCCTTCAGTCCGGGTCTACTGAAACGACCAGCCGACTACGGAGTCGACGTTGCTGTCGCAGAAGGTCAGCCTCTCGGTACCCCCCTTCAATATGGTGGGCCGCTTTTGGGTGTCTTCACCTGCCGAAATGAATACGTCCGGAAAATGCCCGGTCGTCTGATTGGGCGCACGACAGATCGGAATGGTAAGGACTGCTTCGTACTGAATCTGCAGGCTCGTGAACAGCATATCCGTCGCGACAAGGCGACCAGCAATATCTGTACGAATCAGGGGTTAATCGCTCTGCGAGCGACAATATTCCTTTCCGTTATAGGCAAAAATGGCCTGATCGATGCTGCCCGACTGTGCCATCAGAAAGCTCGTTACGCGGCTTCGGGATTATGTTCGCTCGATGGTGTTGAACTCTGTTTCCAGCGCCCATTCTTCCGTGAATTCGCATTGCGACTTCCGGTTGCTGCCAGTGATCTGATCCTGGACCTGGCCGAGCGTGGTTACAACGTGGGTCCCGAGCTTTCCCGTTTTGACATCCCGGGTGTTGATGCCCCGGAGAGATGCCTGCTCGTTGCACTCACTGAGAAGCGAACACGCCAGGAGATTGATGACCTCGTGCATGCTGTTGGTCAGTGCCTTGAAGTTCGGAAGGCTGTGCAATGAGAAACAATGATTTCACCCGACTTTTGTTCGATCTTTCGAAAGCTGGACGGGGAACCAGGGTCTATCCGGGATCGGATGTGCCGCCGGTCGACGACGTTCCGGAAATTGGAGCGGATTACATTTCCTCTCGACCAGCCGAATTGCCGGAGTTGGCTGAGGGCGATGTTGTACGGCATTTCGTGAATCTGTCGACTCGGAACATGAGCGTCGATTCACACTTCTATCCGTTGGGCAGTTGTACCATGAAGTACAACCCCAAGAGGCATGAACGTCTGGCGCGCCTTCCGCTTGCAGCGAACAGTCATCCATATCAGCCTGTGAAACAAATTCAGGGGCTCCTGCAGGTGCTGTTCGAACTGCAGACCATGCTGGCGGAGATTTCAGGATTGCCCGCCGTTTCACTTCATCCGGCCGCTGGCGCGCAGGGAGAACTTGCGGCACTGTTAACCGCAGCCGCCTACTTCCGGAGCCGGGGCGAAAAGCGGACTCGAGTGCTGTTTCCGGCCAGTGCTCACGGAACCAATCCGGCCAGCGCGGCTCTGGCAGGGTTTGAGTGTGTCCAGTTGAACGGTGGAGCTGGTGGTTTTGTTGATCTGGACGAACTGAAGAAAACGGTGGATGAACGCACCGCCGTATTCATGATCACGAATCCCAACACGCTCGGTCTGTTCGAACGGGATATCTCTGCCATTTCGAAAGTGCTGCATGATGCCGGCGGACTGGTGTATATCGACGGCGCAAATATGAATGCCATTCTTGGCAAGACTCGGCCCGGTGACTTTGGTGGTGACATGATGCACTACAACGTGCACAAGACCTTCACGGGGCCTCATGGTGCGGGCGGGCCGGGCGCCGGGCCGATCGCTGTGAGGGATTTTCTCGCAGATTTTCTGCCGTCCCCGGTTGTAACATTTGACGCGCAATCCGGGCTGTACTCTCTGTCTTCGCCCGCCCGATCCATTGGTCAGGTGCGAACATTCTTTGGCAACGTCGGTATTCTGCTTCGTGGTTATTTCTACCTGCGAACGTTGGGGGGCAGGGGGTTAAGAGAGGTTTCCGAGCAGGCTGTGCTGAATGCGAATTATCTCCTCAGCCAGGTGAAGGATTTTCTGGACGTGCCTCATGGCGACCGCTGCATGCATGAGTTTGTTGCAAGTGCAAGGCGACAAAAGTCTGCAACAGGTGTTACCGCAATGGACATTGCGAAGCGGCTGCTCGATTACGGCTATCATGCTCCCACTGTGTACTTCCCGCTGGTGGTGGAGGAAGCCATGATGATGGAACCAACAGAGACGGAGTCACTGGAAACACTGGATGCATTTGCTTCGGCCCTCCGCGCAATTTGCAATGAGCCACCGGAAACGGTCAAGGCGTCGCCGCACACAACCGCTGTTTGTCGTCCGGATGAAGTGGGAGCTGCCAGAAAGCCGGTGCTTTGCTGGTCGCCGGGCTGTTGACGTAAGAATGATTCTGTTCGGCGGATTAAGTGATGAGCGAAAGTCAGGCAAATCAGGAACAGCGTGACATTTCCTGCGAATTAATCATTCAGCCAACACCGCAATGCGGCGAGGAGAACATGTGGATCGATGAACGTCTGCTGGAGTTAGCGCTTACTGAAGGGCGTTGCTTTGCGAGGATCTACTCCTGGAGTGAGCCAACTGTTACGCTGGGGTATTTCCAGAAAGACGGTTCCGGATTAGTGGGTTCATTCTCGGGGCTGCCCAGCGTAAGGCGATTGAGTGGTGGTGGAGCGATTCTGCATGATCAGGAGTTGACGTATTCTGTGGCGCTGCCTCCCCACCATGACTTGAGCCGTCGCCCCAGTGAAATTTACGCCCGAATCCATCGGGGTATTATACAGCTTCTGAGTGATTGCGGCTGTTCTGCGAGACTTCGAGGTGATTCAGAAAATGAGCCAGCCCCACATTTCGTCGCGGAACATTCAGCTTCTGAACCGTTTCTATGTTTCATGAGACATGATCCGAACGACATCGTTTGTGATTCGCCTGCAGGGGTCGTGAAACTCGTTGGAAGCGCTCAACGCAGACGTCGGGGGGCCGTGCTGCAACATGGAAGCATCCTGTTGCAGCGTTCAAAGGCCGCTGTTGAGATTCCGGGAATTACTGACCTCTTTCCTGAGTTTAATCTGGTTGAGTTTCGTCAGGCATTGCCGGGAATCATTGCTGGCCATGTTGCGGCAAACGTGGAGATCTCCAAAAACCCGCAATACGCGTCACCGGCGTCTCGGGGATGAGGTACTGTTGAAATTGGGTGTTGCACGTTTGCCTGCATCGAATGTTTGTCGTTTGAGTCACTTTTGTCCGAGGGAGATTGGGCAGAACCCGAAAACTTGTTGTTTCAGTGGTGCATTTGTGCATCTCATACTGGAACCAATCCGTGGCAGCGGTTAGAGTTGTAGAATGTTTGTGACAAAATCGGGCGGAGCTTCCGATTCTCATTTATGGAAGACGTAGTTGGGCCGACAAGACAGCGGTTTGGAGTTATTCACCTATGATCGTGGCCGAATTGTCAGTTGTTGGTGGAAAGCATGCCGGGCAGATTATTCCGCTGAATCGGCGGAAGTTTTTGATTGGCCGCGAGCAGGATTGCCAGCTGCGCCCCAATAGCGAGATGGTTAGTCGCCATCATTGCGTGTTCAGCCTCGATGACTTCGCAGTACGGCTGCGTGATCTCGGCAGTACCAATGGCACGTTTGTGAATGGCAACCGAATCGCGAAGGAAACAGTCCTTTCGAGTGGGGATCACATTGTCATTGGCAACCTGGAATTCAAGCTGGTTGTCACTCCAGGTGCTTCCATCGATCCGTCTGCGAGCAGTTCAGGTTTCGATTTGAAGACGAAGCCAGAGGATACTCAGGTCACTTCTCAGACAGTTCTGGAGATACCGGTTGCTCGTCAGGATGCCGCACCTGCGGAACCTGCTGCAGCGGAGCCTGTTACGACTCAGGCTCCCGCGGCGCCGCCTGCCGTTCAGCAGGCTCCTGTTCCCGGGAGTGACACGGCCGTGATGCCTTCCGCACAGATGATGCCGGGGCAGTATCCGTATCCGCCACAAATGATGCAGCCGATGGGTTATCCAGGCGGGATGTACGGTGGTTATCCGTATCAGCATATGATGCCTAATTACGGCCAGATGTATCCTCCCATGATGCCTCAGGGTTATGCAGCTGCTCCGGAGCAGCAGGCCGCAGCTCCTTCTGGTGCACAGCAGATGGAGGTTTCGCTCCCGGATCCATCTGAGACAGGAGCGAAGGAGGAGGCTGCAAAGGGGAGTGGGGGATCCGATCGATCTGATACTGCCAAGCCGACCGGGGCAGCGGATGCCATTCTGAAGCAGATGTCAGGTCGACGTCCGGGTGCCTAGTTCTTGTTCCGTGAAGGCCGTCAGAAATGGCTGATCCGTCGGATGTGCAAAGGAAGTATCGGGAATTCCTGGATTTGCTTCCACTGACATTGTCACTTGCAGGTCTTCCTCCGAGCGACCACGGCAAGTATTTCACCGCAGAGCAGATTGAGTCTCGTTTGTTCACGATTCGGCACGCATACAAGGCGGCCCGGTCTGTGGCACGCGAGTGCATACAGGGCGCTTCAGGCCAATCCTGATCACTCGAATTCCTCGTGTTTCTGCCAGATGGGCCGTACAAGTGGTGCCTTCGCGGTCGAATTGAGTATGGATCAATTGCAGGGTCCTTGACAGGCTGCAATTTGGCCAGTATTTTCCGCTCAGGATTGTCACGGAGAGTTCGTGGTTTTCCTGTCCACATTTGGCACTATCAGAAACACGTTCGGGGAACCTGAAATGGGCAAGATTTAGGTCTTCCTCCATTTCTCTGTCGTAAATCATCCGTGCAGGTCGCTTTGGTGGCCTGACGTGGTGGGGTACGGTGGCGAATTCTGGTTTCTGGCAGTTTTTGGTTGCCAGTTGCGAAAAGTGGGACTTGTTCCCGCTTTTTTTTATAGATACTTCCGCGCAATTGAATGATCTGACATGAATGGACCAGAAATCCTCAGAATTGTTGATGCCATTCATCGTGATAAGGCTATCGACATGGAGATCGTGTTTGAGGGGATCGAGCAGGCAATCTTGTCTGCCGCCCGAAAACACTTCTCAGAGGACGAGAATGTTGAGGTGCAGATTGATCGCAAATCTGGTGAACCAGCTTTGATTTGTGATGGTCGGATGCTGGAGCCGGAATTGCTTGGAGATTTGCTGGGGCGGATTTCGGCCCAGACTGCCAAGCAGGTGATGATACAGAAGATTCGTGAAGCTGAGCGGGATACGCTGTACGACGAGTTTTTGGATCTGCGCAGTCAGTTGGTGTCCGGATTAGTGACCAGGATTGATCGCGGGACTGTGATTGTCAATTTGGGTAAGGTGGAAGCTATTCTGCCTCGCAGTGAGCAGATTGCGAAAGAGAATTACCGCGTCGGTGATCGGGTTCGGGCGATTGTGCTTGATGTTCGCAAGGCAGGCTCGCGGGTGCGGGTGATTCTTTCACGTACGCACGCGGATTTCGTGCGTCGGCTTTTTGAGGTCGAAATTCCCGAGATCAATGACCGTGTGATTGAGGTTCGTTCTATCTCGCGAGAGGCAGGGCATCGCTCAAAGGTTGCCGTTTCTTGTGCGGATTCGACGATTGATTGCGTGGGAGCCTGTGTGGGTGTGCGAGGGGCTCGAATTCGCGGGATCGTTGAAGAACTAAGTGGTGAGCGAATTGATATCGTTCGCTGGAACGACTCGCTGCAGGTGCTGGTTCCCAATGCTTTGCAGCCGGCAGAAGTCGAGGATGTGATTCTTTGCCCAATGCTGGGGAAAGTGATTGTTCTTGTTCGGGATGATCAGTTGTCTTTGGCAATTGGCCGCCGGGGGCAGAACGTTCGGCTGGCATCAAAACTGGTTGGTTGGGATATCAATGTGATGACTCAGGTGTCTCTTGATGAGCAGCTGGATATCTCCATTGAAGCATTCTCTGTTATCCCTCAGATGACGCCGGACTTGTCAGAGAATCTTGTGTCACAAGGGTTCTTCACCTTTGATGACCTTTCTGTGATTGAACCTGATCAGTTGATGGAGATTGGCGGCCTCAGTCAGGAGGATTGCGACGCAATCATCGAGTTTGCAGACGTGGAGAGCTTGAAGAACGAGGAGCAGGAGCGGCTGGCGGCTGAGCAGAAAAAACGTGACGCGTCTCAACGTGAGCACGCACCGGCGGCCCCTGCAGGCAAAGCTGTCGCTTCTGTGAATGTCGAGTCGCCGGTTCAGCCCGCCGAGGGTGTTGCCGCTGAGGTGGTGGTTGAGGCAGGGGCGGAATCGGATGGGGAATCCGGGGAGGAAACCAGGCCTGAAGTTGCTGTCGATGGTCCCCCGGGTGATTCGGTTGAGGGTGTTCCGGTCGTGGCTGAAGAGGTTGCAGATGTGCAGCCTGAAGAGGGTTAGTTCTGTTAGAGGAGAGTCGCTTTCACTTTTCGTTAGCAATTGTTTTTAAGATGTTCCGTCGCATTCGCGCAGAAGCGGGTGCCAGTTTGCTGGTAGTTGATTGATTGTTGTTGACAATCATTTTGGTCAGCTGCCTTTTGTCGGCCTGTGATTTGATGGCCGCAACCGGTTTTCGGTGCTCGCTCTGATACGAATTCATGGAAGTGTCAGTTTTCGGCGAGTCTAAGGGGTTCAGTTTTGAAGATACGTATCTTTGCCCTTGCGAGGGACTTAGGTCTCGACAGTAAGGTATTGATCGAAATTTGCGAAGAAGCCGGTGTTAAACTGCGCAACGCACTTGCGACGATTTCCGAAGAGGAACGCGACCAGATCGTTGCTTTTATCAAGAGTCGTGAGGCTGGTACTGCGTCCGAGGCCGATGCAGTAGACCTCGCTCCGACCCGCGAGCCAGTTGTTGACATGGGCAAGGTTCGCGACATCAAGGCAATGTCGCCGCGCCCTCAGCATGCGTCTCGGTCGGAGGGTGAGGTCGCTGGATCGGAGGAGACTCAGGAGCCCGAGGAGTCTTCTGCTGAAGAATCGGTGGTTGAGGTTGAGGAGGTTGTTGCTCCTCCCGCTCCCGTCGTTGCTGTGGAAGTGCCTGAAACTACAGAAGAGATCGTTGAGAGTCCGGCAGAGTCAGAGGCTCCTGTCGAGGTAGTTGCAGAGAAAACACAGACAGAAGAGGCTCCCGCAGAAGTGGCACCAGTCGAGGCGATTGCTGACGTACCTCCCGCAGTTGAAACTGCCCCCGTAGTCACTCCTTCGCAGGAAGCGCCGCGTCGACCGCGAATGCAGCAAATGCGGGAGATGCGTCCTATCGGGTCTGTGAAGGATCGTGAGCAGGCAGCGAAGGGATCTGTTGCGCGCGGGAAGCCCATTTCGCGTCCGATCGTCGCGGCTCCTCCGGATTACACGCCGCCGGTCATCAAGAAGCAAAAAGTTGAAAAAGAGAAGGCGCAAAAGCCGGACATGGCTCTCTCCGACATCGTTGATCGGCGGAGTCCACTGGCGGATCAGTTGCGTCAGCTGAAGCAGGCCCGTGCTGAACAGGAGACGCCAGCCGTCGATACGGCAAGACAGCAACGGCCAGGAGCACGCCGCGGGTCACTGCTGAATGACTTTCGTGAGTCACGACAGAAGGAACGTGAAAACAAGAAGATCAAGCGGAAGCGGAAGTCGGGCAGTGTTGAGCTGAAGACCAACGCTCAGATTTCATTCCCGATTACCGTTCGTGCCTTGTCAGAGGCGATCGGGCGTCCCGCGAAATCGATTCTGAGCATCCTGTTTAAAGACGGGAAGATGTTCACGATCAACGACGAACTTTCAGAAGAAGTTGCGATGGAAGTCGCGATGGATTTGGGAGTCGATCTTGAGGTCAAACGCGGTCGGGATATTGAGGCAGAACTTGTTGCGTCGCTGGATCATGAGGATCCTGCTGAGTCGATGGCGAGCCGACCTCCGATTGTCACGATTCTGGGGCACGTCGACCATGGTAAGACGACCCTGGTTGACTATATCCGAAGTGCGAATGTCGCTGCCGGAGAAGCCGGTGGTATCACGCAACATATCGCTGCCTATCAGGTGAACTACGAGGGTCATGCAGTGACCTTCGTGGATACGCCGGGCCACGCCGCTTTCGGTGAAATGCGATCACGCGGGGCAAACGTAACCGACATCATTGTTCTGGTGATCGCAGCAGATGATGGCGTCATGCCTCAGACGGTGGAGTGCATCAGTCATGCGAAGAATGCTGGCGTACCTATCATCGTTGCCTTGAATAAGGTTGACCTTCCGGAAATCGATGAGCAACGGGTACTTCAGCAGTTAGCCCAGCATGAACTGCTTCCAGCGGAATGGGGTGGAGAAGTTGAAGTTGTTCGAACATCCGGTGCGACAGGCCAGGGTGTCGACAAACTTCTCGAAACCATCCTGCTGACTTCTGAGTTGCATGAGTTTCAGGCAAATCCCGAACGTGAAGCATTGGGTGTCTGTCTCGAAGCATTTCGTGATGAAGGTCGTGGTGCGATCGCCTGGATGATCGTGCAGAAGGGAACGTTGCGGGTTGGCGATGTTGTACTGTGCGGAAGCACTTATGGTCGCATCCGTGCAATTTACAATGACCGCGATGAGGAGCTGGACGAAGCCGGACCATCCTCGCCGGTTAAAGTGGCTGGCCTGAACGATGTCCCCGGGGCTGGAGATCATTTCTTCGTCATGAAGGATATCGAGGAAGCCCGAGAGACTGCCGACAATCGTATTCACGAAGGTCGAACCGAGGTGCTGTCGCGTCGTGGTAAGCCGAGGACACTTGACGATATTCTGTCTTCTGCACGCGAAGGTGAAGGCAATCAGGAGTTGCCACTGATCCTGAAGGCCGACACGCCGGGATCGCTTGAGGCGCTTCGCGGTGAGATTAACAAGTTTGAACATCCTGAAGTGAGTGTGTCGATCATTCACGAGGGAATTGGCGGCGTCAACGAAAGTGACGTCTACCTGGCAAGTGCAGCCGATGCCATCATTATTGCGTTCCATGTGATTGCAGAAGATCGGGCAGAAACGCTGGCCGAACGCGAAGCGGTTGAAATTCGGCGGTACAACATCATTTATGAGGTTACAGAGCACATCAAGCTGGCACTTCAGGGATTGTTGCGTCCGGAACGCGTGGAAGTGGCCACTGGTCGGGCGATCGTCCTGAGGACGTTTCAGATCAGTCGCTTTGGAACAATTGCCGGTTGTCGCGTGCTGAACGGGACGATTGCACGTGATAATCGAATTCACGTGATCCGGGATCAGAAGGTTCTTAACGATTATCGAATCGGATCTCTGAAGAGGGAGAAGGACGATGCTCGTGAAGTTCGCGACGGCATGGAGTGCGGAATTCGTTTGGAAGGATTCAACGACGTCAAAGAGGGTGACTTGCTGGAAGCCTATCGAATTGAGGAGGTCAAGAGGACGTTGTAGGCGTG
The DNA here is from genome assembly GCA_020426345.1 of Planctomycetaceae bacterium. GTDB lineage: Bacteria > Planctomycetota > Planctomycetia > Planctomycetales > Planctomycetaceae > F1-80-MAGs062. The sequence goes on along the minus strand of JAGQQE010000028.1, from coordinate 1,897 downwards.
AGTTTGTGCTCATCAGAGATGGTGAGACCGTCGCGATTGCAACGGATTGACTCCAGTCGCCGTTCGAATGGCCTGATCTTTCGGAAAGCATTTACCCATGTCAACGCGCCGCACAGCAAGAGTGGCCTCAGTGGTTCGTGAAGTGGTCAGCACTGCGATCCTTCAGGAATTGCGCGACCCTCGCATCAGGAACGTGACCGTTCTTGGTGCCGAGGTCAGTCCGGATCTGAGGTACGCAAGCGTAAAAATCTCCGTGATGGGCGACGAAAAAGTGGCCGCCCTGACAATGCACGGGCTTAATTCGGCCCGGGGCTTCCTGCAATCCAAAGTGGGGGAGCGCATCAAGAGTCGTTACACCCCTGAATTGCGATTTATTCTGGATACCGGGTTAAAGAAGTCGGCAGAGGCCACGCGAATTCTGCGTGAAGTCCTGCCGGAACACGAAGAACTACCTGCGACGGATGTTTCGGCAGTCCCGCTGGACGAGCCGGGTATTCACAACGAGTAGAACTCATACAACTGGGAAACGAAAATGCCTACAGGCAAGGCAACTAAGGCCAGCGACAAGTCCATGATCTGTAAGAAGGTTGTTACAGCCCTGCAAAAGATCTACGGGAAGTCACTCCCAAAGCTGGATCAGCCCGCACTTGAAACCATCATGTTCGCGATCTGTCTGGAAGACAATTCCTGGGCTGATGCCGAAGCCGCCTATAAGAGGTTGCTCGAAGAATATTTCGATCTGAATGAGATCCGGGTAACATCCGTCTCAGAGCTGGAACAGACGCTGCAACCCCTGCGTTTCGCCGACTGGAAAGGATTACGAATTCGGTCTTTGCTCCGATATGTTTTTGAGTCAGGCTACACATTTGAGGTCGAGAAGCTGCGGCGAATGACGCAGGAAGTTGCCGTCAAGACATTTAAGAAGATCGGCGACATGTCGCCTTTCGTTCGTGACTTCAGTCTTCAGCATTTGCTCTCCAGTCACGTCGTTTGCCTCGACGAGTCGATGTTGAAGGCCTCGCACTGGCTGGGGCTCGTACCGACCGCCATGGATGTCACCGAGGCTGGTGAACATCTGAAAGCTGGCCTGAAGAAATCAGAGGTGGGTGAATTCTGCCACTTGCTCCGCTGTGTCGCGACAGACCCCAAATTCATCGAGCGATTCGACGATATGCCTGATGAACCGCTGGACATGGCCGACGCTCCAGCGAGGTTGGTGGAACTTCAGAATCCACCCCGAAAGAAGCCGGCTCGTCCTGTGGCAGACAAAAAGGTCGAAGTCGCTGGCAAGTCCAAAGCCGTCACGAAGAAATCCACCGCCACGAAGAACTCAGTCGGTAAATCTTCGACAAAGGAGTCGGCGGCGAAAGCTACCGCCCCGGTAAAAAAGACCGCGAAGAAGAAACCATCGCCGACCAAAGAAGCACCAGCCGCGAAAACGGCTTCAAAAGCTGCCAAGACCGTTAAGAAGACCGCCAAGAAGAAGTAGCAGCGCCAACCACCTGCGTCTGAACTGCCTGTTCCACCTGGTTCAGGTTTTCGTTTCTGATGAAATGCGGGACAGGTCCGACGCGTTTGGAGGTCTGAATCAGACGGACCACGCCGTGGATGCGATCGATCACGCGAATGCCGCCGCAAATGCAAGCACCGCGGCACAACTCCGCATGGCACGCGCGCGAGCGGCACGAAGAGGCAACACTGGCAGCGCTCGATGAAGTATCGCTGTCGAACACGAGTGGCATGATCTGCTTCGATGTGGGATGCCTGAATTCTTTGGTCCAGTGTTAATGAGAGTCAGGGTTGTAGGGACGTGGATTGCTGGAACGGAGGCTGAGGCACAGCCGAAGCCGGAGTGGAAGCAATGCACGTCCGCGCGAATTCTGCTGGCGTTTGATAA
>JAGQQE010000288.1 GCA_020426345.1 Planctomycetaceae bacterium | reverse complement strand
GACCATCTCAGCACCTTTGATTGTGCCTGATTCTTCAAAGCCGCCCTGTTCCTTGAAAATCTGCGCGAGTGTTTTGAGCTTTGGGACACCTTCGGGCCACTTCCATTCGGGGCGTCCAAAGCCGTCTTTGAATTCAGTGGCCAGACGCTGGAAGTTCAGGTTCTCTTTTGCGAAATAGTAAACAGCGTTGTCTCGTTTGGTTTGGATCCTGATGTAGTCCAGATCCGGATTCACAGCGCAGGCAACGTTGCTGGTCAGCGTCCAGGGTGTTGTCGTCCAGACAAGAAGATATTCGTTGTTTCGGTCGCGCAAAGGGAATCGCACAAACACGCTTTTGTGAGTCGTCAGCTTTCGGCCTTCGGCGATTTCCATCTGGCTGTAGGCACTGCCCCCGCGCCCTGACCATGGCATCACGTCGTGGCCCTGATAGATCTTGCCACGGTTAAAGCATTTTTTCAGGAAGGTCCAGATCGTTTCGTTATTCTCTGTGCTGAACGTGAAATAGCTGCCGCCCCATTCCGGATTGCCCAGCTTTTCGACCAGCTGGTGAGCCTTTGCCGTTTCTGTTTTTCCGCTGGGTGCGGTGATTGTCACAGGTGTGTCGGTTCCCAGGTGTTCGGCGAGTTCGCGCAGCTGACCAGGATCGTCCCAGTCCATCCAGTAACCAAGACGTTGAGATTGTTCGGTTTGCCTTGCTGCAAAGCGGAGCACTCGCCGTTTGCATTCGTTAACGAAGTTGTCGATGCCGTATTCGTGCACGGCGGTTTTGGTGCCCAGCCCCAGTTGCTTTTCGACTTCGACTTCCACCCAGAGTCCCTGGCAGTCAAAACCGTTTTGGTACCGCTGATCGTGCCCCGTCATCGCAAAGAAACGTTGGTACGTGTCTTTATAGGTTCGCCCCCATGCGTGATGAACGCCCATGGGGTTATTCGCTGTGATGGGCCCGTCCAGAAAGCTCCATCGCCGGCGCCCGGCGTTTTTACGCCGCAGCTGGCTGAAAATCTGCTGATCCGCCCAAAACTTCAGGACGGAGTGTTCACCGGGCACGAAATTGCTGTCAGGTACGGGTTGAAACATGGGGGAGAACAGGATTTCGGAGTTTAAGTTTCGGAGTCCAGGTTCCGGGGACCGGAATCAAAGCTGGTACGCGAGAAGTCGGACGCCCGTGATTGGATTCGCTGTCGCCGAGCCGCGTGGCTGCGCATTCTAGGCGCTCTGCTGCCGAATGCATACTTCGACGGCCTTTGCCGAGGAACCAGGAAGCGAGTTTTTGAAAACCGCTGCCGACCGACAGCCCCGGCAGTCATCACCACCCCGTGACACGGCAGTCAACTTACGGAAAAAGGCGTTTCACGGTGCGTCTCACCTGTCACCTGCGGTCTCACCTGTCAGGTTGCAGCATTTCAGGATCGAAACGCAGGCGGCGTTTCGTGGCCCGCGGTTGGTGGTTCCGTCATTCCGGGTTTGACGTCCATGATCTCCTGAACTGTTCGTGCGATTGTGTCGCAGAGTCCGTCGAGGTCAAGGTCATCTTCATCGCATCCGAACGGTTCTTCTACGTGTTCTGCAACCACCTCAAGGCCCAGCATAAAGTAGGCCGTGATGGTCGTCAGAGGTATGGTCCACCATCCGAAATCGTTCACGATGCCCCATGGGAGTGTCAGCAGAAAAAGCAGAACACACTGTCGGGCGAACATCCGGTAGGATCCAACGATCCGAGTATTCCGGATTCGTTCACAACCGCCACAGATGTCAAGGAGTCGCGAAAGATCGTGATCAATGACGCGCATTTCGTCTCCGTCAATCCAGTGATTGGACTTCCAGATTCTCATCGCCCGATATCGCTGCGCAACCAGGAACCCTGGCACGTGTCCACTGGTTTGCTCTGAATCTTCATAGCCTTCGAGCGTGCCAAGTTCGGCGCCCTCACGCAGGTGATCGCGAAGGACATACGGAAACGAAATGATGTCGCGTCTGGCTGCGGCGAGATGGTGATCCGGCAGTTTCACGAGCATTGAAAACTTGGCTGCGAGATTACGACTTGCGTTGACCAGTGCTCCCCAGAGTGTTCGTGCTTCCCACCATCGGGCATAGGCGGTATTGGTTCGGAATACCAGCAGCCAGCCAAGGACCAGCGTCAGGGCAGCATGAATCTGTGACGGCGCATCGGCGATTCCATGGTATTGCGATTCTTCTTTCCAGACTGGCAGAATGGAATAGACTCCTACGGCCGCAGCCATCAGTGCAACCTGGCCGAGTGTTCGGCTGCGAAAAATCGAAAGTAGGTATCCGGACGATTTCATTAGTGACGACTCTGTTGTATTTGCGGTCTGATCATCGTGTGTGCCTTCGGGAATACAAACAGAACTGCTCCTCCCAAAGCCATGCTGGATGAGGAATGACGTGACATGTGGATGTGGTATGGCAGTTATTGCCGCAAGACCATGCAGATTTGCGTTGACCCCGGAACAGTTTACGCTTCGCAGAACGAATAAGAACACATCACAATGATCGAGTTGCCAGGAAGCCCCAAAAGGATTGCAGCGATGTCGGCGAACTCAGACTCAAAACTCTCGCATGTCGTGTTTTTCGATGGAATCTGTGGATTCTGCAATCGCTCGGTGAATTTTCTGATGGGGATCGACCGTCACAATCGCCTTCGATTTGCCCCACTCCAGGGAAGCACAGCTTCGCAGTGTCTGCCGGCCGAGCTGCAACAGAATCTGGACACACTGGTGTTCTTGACGGAGGGGCGACTCTATGTGCGGTCGGCTGCGGTCGTACGGATTCTGTGTGTGATTGGTGGTGTTTGGCGGGTGGCTGGAATCCTGCTCTGGCTTATTCCTTTACCCATTCGGGACGCCTGTTATCGTCTGGTGTCTCGGATTCGGTATCGGGTCTTTGGGAAGCATGAGACCTGCCGACTGCCGAAGCCGGAAGAACGCGGTCTCGTTCTGGATTGAGCCGAGGCAGGTCTTTGCACTCTGCGCGGGTTGCTGCAGATCATCGGGGATTAACGAAGATGAAGATTGCTACTGGTTCGAGTGCCCTGACGGGACGCTGCCTTCAGACTGAGTTTCGACAGTTGCTTGTCAAATTCTGCCTTGTCCTCTTCGCGATACCTGCAATCGCTGTTGCGGGGACTCAGCCTGCGTCTCACGAACCTGGCTGGAAGGCAGGAGTCGCTCGAGCCATCATTACTCCGAAAACGGAAGTTTGGTTGGCTGGCTACGGGACCCGCCGAGTTCCAGAGGGAAAGATCCATGATCTCTGGCTAAAGTCGCTCGCGTTGGAGGATGCCGATGGCGGACTGGTCGTGTTGGTGACGAGCGACTTTCAGGGGATTCCCAAATCATTCAGCGATCGAGTTTTCAACCGCCTGAGGTCGGAGCTGAAACTGGACCGATCACAGGTCATGTTGACTTTCTCCCACAATCATTGCGGACCTCGTCTTGGGGATGACCTGCAGGATTACTATCCCGTTGAATCCGCTCAGGAAGTGTTGATCGATCAGTACACATCGGAAATGGTTGAACTGACCGTCCAGACAATTCGTGCATCGCTGGCAGACCGTAAGCCCGTTGTGGTGAGAGAGGGAAGGGCTTCGACATCGTTTGCTGTGAACCGACGCAACAACCGGGAGGCCGACATTCCTGGGCTGATCGCCAAAGGTATTCCACTCGCTGGTCCCGTTGATCATTCCGTTCCGGTGCTGTCAGTGACCGGAGACGACGGGCTGGTTAAAGCGATCCTGTTTGGTTATGCGTGTCATCCGACAACCCTGAGTTTCACTCAATGGTGTGGGGACTTTCCGGGGTTTGCTCAGCTGCAGATCGAGCACCAGTATCCGGGCGCGGTCGCAATGTTTGTGAACACATGTGGAGGCGATCAGAACCCTCTTCCCAGGCGATCCGTTGAACTCTGTGAACGCTATGGCACGATGCTTGCGGAATCAGTGAACGCCGCAATCGCCGGAAGAATGTCTGTGATTGAGCCGCGGTTGCGAACGCGATTTCGATACCTCGATCTGCCGTATCTGAAAACTGTCGACAGGAATGACCTCGAAGTCGCAGAACAGGATTCGAATCGAATCAAATCCCGATGGGCGTCGAGGTTGAAACGACGCATGGACGCGGGAGAGGTTTTTGGGGAATCTTATCCTTATCCGCTGCATGTCTGGCGGCTTGGGGAAAGCACATTGCTCATCGGAATGGGGGCTGAGACCGTTGTCGACTATGCCCTGCGTTTCAAGGCCGAATTCGAAGGCAGCACGTGGGTGCTTGGTTATGTGGACGACATGATCGCCTACATTCCATCTCGTCGGGTGTGGGAAGAAGGAGGCTATGAAGGCGGTTCCAATTTGTTTGAATACGGCCGCCCTGCATTTCGATGGTCGGGTGAGATCGAAGATCGAATAGCAGATGAAGTGCATGCAATGGTCGCCAGTGTGAACGATCCGGACCAAACAGCCCGGCCGCATGCGGAACGCGGCGAGTGGGTGTTGGAAACTGATCAGGCCGACTGGAAACCAAGAGATTCCAGCGGCGAAGTTGTCTATCGCGATCAGCTCTGGCTGATGGGGGGATGGTTCGATTCATATTCCGCTCCACCACGCGATGTCTGGCGATCATCGGATGGCAGGAAGTGGCATAAAGTCACCGATGAAGCCCCATGGACGTTCAGTGATCTCCCAATGACAACTGTCTTCAGTGAACGAATGTGGTTGATGGGAGGCTGGCGAAACGGACGGCTGGAAGGGCATGGGGCGACAAGTGAGGTCTGGTCGTCGCAAGATGGTGCCGACTGGAAGTTGGAAACCTCATCAGCTGGGTGGTCACCTCGATTGGCGGCTGGAATTGCATCTCACAACGGACGCATGTGGATCGCTGGTGGAACGGAGAACTACTACTTTGGCGATGCCTCCAGTTTGAAAAATGACGTCTGGTCCACCAGTGACGGTGCGACATGGCAACTGGAAACCGACAGTGCGCCCTGGTCGGCTCGCGCATATCACCAGTTGGTCAGCCATGACGGGAAACTCTGGGTGATCGGTGGCGGAAACTACGTTCCGGAGTATCACGCGACCAATGATGTCTGGTGTTCGTCCGACGGCAGGCACTGGCAGCAGGTAACCGCGAACGCTCCGTGGGAGCCGCGGTTATGGTTTTCTGCTGTTTCCTGGAAGGGTCACTTGTGGGTGATCGGTGGGTGGTCAAACCATCCATCGGTGAACAGAAACGATGTTTGGTTTTCGAAGGACGGCCTCACCTGGAAGCAGCTCGAATCATCGAACCGATGGAAGGAGCGACATGAGCATTCTGTCTGGGTGCATGGGGATCGACTATTTCTCGGGGCGGGTCATGCACAGCCGCTCAGCAATGAAGTCTGGTCTCTTCAGTTGCCGGACTCCTGGAACGAATGAGGCTCTGATCCGGTTCCCGGCGTTGGCTCAGTCAATTCGACCGCTATTCGCCGCGAAGAGTTTCGAACATCTGAAGGATGCTGTCCCGCGTAGATTTACGATCACCGTCTGATGAGGCCGTCGAAGGAGACGGACTGCTGCGCGATTCGTTAATCGTGAGCAGTCGGCCCCCCATTGAGCTTCCCGCCAGTCGAGTGACGGCTTCATCTGCGTCATCCATGGACGGCATGTTGACGAAGGCAAAGCCGCGCGGTCGACTTGTCGCGGCATCGGCCACCATGCGGACCGACGACACTCGGCCATAGCATTCGAATCGGCGTCTGAGTTCTGCCTCTGAGGCATCGAACGGTAGGTTACCGACAAAGATTTGGGGCATGTTCTGGTTTCTATTTGAGACGCAGACGCGGGCCGTGTTTGACTTTTACGGCATCCAGCGTTCGCTGATTAAGTTCATTGGCAACGGTGGAGGAAAGGAACAAGCTTGGACGACCTGGCGCCTCGATGACTTTGTCCTTGTCCCGGCGAACGCCCTTCCGGCATTTCACCTTCCCATCGGCAAAGGTCAGACGAAAGTCTGAGATTTGTGGGTGTTTTGTTTGAATGGTTGCAAGGCGATTCCACGCCGAGTCGGTTACTGTGAGCATGCTTTACTTTCCAGATGTTAAGCGGTCGAATGGGGGATCCTGTGGGAGCAGGGCACCCTTGAGCGGTCTGACGCAATGACTTCCCGTGACGCACGCAGATGATTGCGTTTGACGAGAACTCCTGCCGTCGTCCGGTTCTCACCATCAATGCACAAACGGTTGTGACTCGAAGCACGAACAGTTGTATCGGGATGGCGAAAGCGATTTCGAAATCCTTCGAGTCGTTCCGACAGCTCTTGCGCCGCGCGAATCATCCCGATGCTCGCTGAGAGCTCTCAACGGGAGTCACGAAAAGCGGGAGAGCTCAGGGCGGACGAGGTCCGCCCATCGAACAATTCCAGCAGATCTGATTGGTGATGCCACCAACCAAGCGATGATTACCAGCTGCGAGCGCGTTCTTCACGAGGCTTGGCAATATTTACCTTCAGAGCCCGCCCATGCAGGTCTCGGTCGTTCAGTGCGTCAATCGCTTTTTTCGCGTCGCTGTCGCTGGGCATTTCCACAAAGGCAAAACCCTTCGAACGGCCGGTTTCGCGATCGGAGATCACATTGGCCTTGGAGACATCTCCAAACTCTGCGAATGCATCCTGCAGATCATTTGAGGTTGTTTCGTAAGAAAGATTTCCAACGTAAATACTCGTCATCCAATTCTCCTAAACATCAAGGTCAACAAAGAAAACCCTGGCGACTGCAAACAGACCCAATCATGCGGGAATTTCTTCCGGCTTTGTTGCGACCGCAGTTCACCAGAGCAGTTACACATTTCCTATAAGAACGCTCAGGGCAGCACTTCGAAGTGATCACATTGGTGTCGAGATTCGATTGGCTGCAGCTGAGAGTTTCATCACGGAGTCAAACAAAGAACGTCAGACTCAGGCATTATTCGCAAGCTCGCGTTTACTTGTGGCCATCCAGTGACGCTTAGACCCGGCGCAGCCGACCAGCGGAAGCGATGGATCATTGAGTCACTTACAACAAGCCACAGGCGATAAAAAATCGGCGGCAAACGCTGTCAGCGTTAAAGAAAGCACTCGCTCGCGACGGGGGTAAACAACGAGCCATCGGAGGCGTCGTCGGACCATTCAGGATTGAATGTCGCGAATGTGGACGTTGTCCACCGGGTGAGAGGTGTTCGATATCGAACACAAAAAAACTGCCGGCCACATGGCCGAACCGACAAGCGCGCTTCAGATCCGGTTTGAAGTCTGAAGGGGTGTCGAACAAATGCGTCTTCTTGTTTCTGTACTACTTCTTCACGTCAACTGACATTAGTGTACTCTATCATCGGTTGTAGCACGAGGTCTATCTGACAACTGTGCTGTCAAACTTGTGTCACACCGCGTAAAGGAGGCAGCAGCCAGGTGTTGCGCCGCAAATAATTTTCTACAACAAAGCAAATTGATGGTCGGCGGCCGCTAACCTGATAACCCGTTGATGATCATCCGACCCGGTTATGAGGTCCGTTTTCATGGACCATCGGTCACTCTCTGACGCGTCGGATTACTTTTTGATGGACCGATAAGACGAGATTTCCTTCGGATCGTCGCAGAATCGGCGTCTGGTTCCTGACCAATCTTGATGCTCGGGAAACTGCACGTTTGCGGAGATACTCACCAACTTCAAGTAGCCGAGGCGGGACTTGAACCCGCACGCCCCTTAACGGGACCCGGGATTTTAAGTCCCGTGCGTCTGCCTATTCCGCCACTCGGCCAGTGGTCTCATCAAGACGATCCCTAGTTTAGCTGCAACTCCATCTTTGCTCCACTCAGATGGGATGTGCTTTGTTCGATTCCTGGTGGCTCGGACAGGAAGTCGACCTCAAAAGGTTCGCACAAAGAGGTGTATTTGGCTGGAAACCCGGTACAAGGTAGAGTTTCGCGTGTTAGAAAGTGGTGTTTTCCGGCATTGTGGGCGAATTCTTGTGT
>JAGQQE010000287.1 GCA_020426345.1 Planctomycetaceae bacterium | reverse complement strand
GCGGAAACGGGTGTAGTAGTTTCCGTCGGGAGAAATTCGTTCCGCGTGGCGGCCCGGATGGTGGCGACGGTGGAGATGGTGGCAGCATCATCATTCGGGCGGACCATAATCTGGGCACGCTTTCGAATCTGGTGGGCCACCGGCACTGGAAGGCTGAGCGTGGCGAACATGGCATGGGCAGCCAGATGACCGGCCGTTGCGGACAGGATACCGTCATCCTTGTGCCTCCCGGCACGTTGGTCAAAGATGCAAAGCACGGACATGTGCTGAAGGATCTGGAAGACGGCGAGAGTGTGATGGTCGCTCAGGGAGGCAAAGGCGGTCGCGGCAACATGCGCTTTGCAACCCCGACAAACCGTGCACCGCGCGAGTGTGAGAATGGCCATCCGGGGGAGTATCGGGAAATTGTTCTGGAACTCAAACTGATCGCCGATGTGGGTCTGATAGGAAAACCGAATGCCGGCAAGTCCACACTGCTGAGTCGGATATCGCGAGCAACGCCGGAAATCGCAGACTACCCCTTTACCACCAAGTATCCGAATCTGGGACTGGTGCAGGTCGGATTTGATCACGACTTCGTTGTCGCTGACATTCCGGGCTTAATTGAAGGCGCGCATCAGGGTGTGGGACTGGGGCATGAATTCTTAAAACATGTTGAACGGACGCGGCTGCTGATTCATCTGGTCGAACCGTCGCCAATGGATTTCTCTGATCCGCTTGATAACTACGAACAGATTCGGGAAGAGCTGAAACTGTACGATGATCGTCTTGCGGATCGCCCCGAGATTCTTTGTGTGACCAAGGCGGAGTTGCCCGATGCTGAGACCTGCGCAGAGTTGCTGCGAGAGACGTCGGGTCGGGACGTGCTGCTGATTTCTTCGGCAACGGGACAGGGACTGACGGAGTTAACGCGTCTGATCGTTCAGCGGTTAACCGAGATGGATTGATTCGGCGACCAAGTAAACCCACAACAGGTGGACCATGAAAATTCTGCTGGCCAGCCCGCGAGGATTCTGCGCGGGCGTCAACATGGCGATTGAATGTCTGGACGAAGCCATTCGCCGAGTTGGTTCGGGAATCTACGTCTACCACGAGATTGTTCACAACAAATACGTGGTGGACCGCTTCACTCAGCAAGGCGTCAGGTTCGTCGATTCACTCGAAGAGGTACCACATGGTGCCATTCTGTTGTTCAGCGCGCATGGCGTGTCACCAGAGATCCGACGTGTTGCCCGTGAACGTCGGCTGCAGACAGTTGACGCCACATGTCCACTGGTAACGAAAGTGCACCTGGAAGCAATTCGCTATGCAAATGACGGCTATAACATCATTCTGATCGGCCACGAAGGTCATGATGAAGTGATTGGCACCATGGGTGAAGCACCGGAAAGTATCACGCTTGTCGAAACCCCGGAAGAGGTTCAGCAACTGCGATTCGGAGTGAATGACAAGTTGGCGTATCTGACCCAGACGACGCTCAGCGTTGATGAAGCCTCGGCAGTGATTTCGGCATTGAAAGAACGGTATCCTCAAATCGAATCGCCAAAGAAGGAGGATATCTGCTATGCAACAACCAATCGGCAGGATGCCGTCAAACAGCTGGTCGAACGGGGTGACGTATTAATTGTGCTTGGAAGCCAGAACAGCAGCAACAGCCGCCGACTAATGGAAATTGGCGCGAGTCGCGGTGTGCCGTCTTACCTGATCGACGGTGCGGTGGAGATGAAGGCCGAATGGTTTGAAGGTGTTGAAACGGTGGTTGTGACCGCAGGCGCAAGCGCTCCGGAAATCGTCGTTCAGCAGTGTATTGACTATCTGCGGTCAAATTTCGGCGCTACTGTTTCGGAAGAACGCCTGAGAGAAGAGAATGTTCATTTCAATCTTCCGCGTGAGCTGCAGCAATTGAAGGTTGAGCAGCGTCTGTGAATGCTTTTCCCGGACAAACAGATCATTCGTCGAACATTGAGGGCATTTGCGCTGGAAAATAATTTCCGAAAGAACCACCTGAAAGAAGGTCCGCTTTTCGGTAACGACGTTGTTTATGAGGGTTCGTGCTGTCATGATTCACGGCCTGCCTGTTTGTACGCCCCGCCCCGTGCTTCGGAATTTCTGATGAGATACCAACGTTTGTTGACTCATCAATTGGCCACGTGTGTGGTTGTCTTCGCCATCATGTGTGGATTGCCCGCTGCTGCCTTTGGTGCCGCATGCACAACGTTCACCAGTGAAGAAGAAGCGCCGGCCGCGACATTCGAATCTCACATACGACCTATTCTGAGCTCTCGATGTGGCAAGTGTCACAGCGAGACCGTTCAGAAAGGTGAACTCAATCTGGCCACCATGTCGGACCTGCGTCGCGGCGGCGAATCGGGCGAATCTCTGATTGCCGAAACCGTCGACGACAGTTTGCTTTGGATCATGATCGAAAGCGGCAGCATGCCGCCGGAAGGTGAACCACCCCTTGCGAATGACGAGCGGTTGGTGATTCAGCAATGGCTTCGAGAAGGTGCAAAGTCCGCCGAACGAACAGAATCAATCAGGGTGACTCAGCACGACGTGCTGCCGATTGTTCTGCTGCGATGTGCTGCGTGCCATGGTGCTCGCCTGCAGCAGGGTGGTGTCGACATGCGAAGCGTTGCATCAATGAAAGCGGGGGGGAAGTCAGGCCCTGTGCTTATTGCTGGTGATGCCGGTGCGAGCCGAATGATGGAAAGGATTGAAACCGAAGCCTGTCCGCCGCGAGATCAACTGTTGAAGTATTTCGTCAAACGTCCTTCCGCCGGCGAGGTAGACACGCTTCGAAAATGGATTAATGAAGGAGCCGTTGAATACGACATCCAGCCAGATATTGCGACAAATGAACCGGATCCTTCGGTGACAGATGAAGATCGGACGCACTGGGCGTTTCGCGCACCGGTTACGACCCGAACGGCGACTTCGATTGACGATTTTATTCTGCCAAAGCTCCAGGCGGCTGGCCTGCAATTTTCCCCACGCGCGGATCGGGATACGTTGATTCGCCGCGCCTGTCTTGATTTGACAGGCCTGCCGCCGACCGTTGAAGAATGGCGTCGCTGGAGAGAAATGGAGGACGAAGACTGGTTTTCGCAGCTGGTGGACCATTTGCTGGAATCACCCCGATATGGAGAACGCTGGGGGCGGTACTGGCTGGATGTCGCGGGCTATGCTGATTCTGAAGGAGGTGTTTCAGCGGATCCTGTCCGTGAGGTTGCGTGGAAGTATCGCGACTACGTCATTCGATCATTCAATGCTGACAAACCATATGATCGGTTCCTGCTGGAACAGCTTGCGGGAGATGAATTGCAGGATTGTGATGCGGCGTCTGCCGAAGACGTGACCGAACAGATGGTCGACAATCTGATCGCGACGGGTTTTCTTCGGATGGGTATCGACCAGACGGGTTCCCGGACAATGAACTTCGTACCCGAACGCCTGGGTGTCATCAACGATGCCATTGCAGTCCTGGGTTCTGGTGTGCTGGGACTCACGCTGGAATGCGCTCGGTGTCATTCACACAAATATGATCCCATCCCCCAACGTGACTACTATCGTCTGAAGGCCGTGTTCCAGGGAGCGTATGATGAACATGACTGGCTGACATTCCGAAACCGCGCGATCGAATTCGATACGGCGGCTCGACGCAAACGGGTGGCGGAAGTGAATCCGCCGCTACTGGCTCAGCTCAAGAAGCTGAAGGCTCAGCTGGCCCAGGCCGAAACGGTTGTCAAGCTGCAGTTGCTTCGCGAGCATTATCCGGAACAGAAAGAATCCGATCGGCAGGAAACTCTCCAGGCGCTGAGGATTGCAGACAATAATCGCTCTCTTCCCCAGCGCGTTCTGGTGGAAATGCTTCAATCGGCTGAGATTATCCCGGATCACCTTCAGCCCGAAACGGTAAAGCAGGCAAGAAGACAGGTCGCCGACTTCAACGACCAGATCGAAGCAGTTCAGCTTCGTCTGGAGCCACCGCTCCGCATTCGGGCGTTGTGGGATCGAGGAGAGCCATCTCCCACTTACGTCCTGCGGCGCGGCGAACACGAAAAACCTGGTCCACTGGTAGGGCCTGGTGTGCCCATGGTATTGACGGATGGCAAGACTCCCTTTGTTGTTGAACCGCCATTCCCTGATGGTACCCCGAAGACGGGCCGCCGCCTGGCGCTGGCTCGCTGGCTGGTGCAGCCGAAGCACCCTCTCACGGCCCGAGTGATCGTCAATCGTATCTGGTTCCACCACTTTGGTTCAGGCATCGTTCGGTCACTTGAAAATTTTGGTGTGAAAGGTGATCGGCCAACACATCCGGAATTACTGGACTGGCTTGCATTGACGTTTGTTGAGCAGGACGCCTGGCATATCAAGTCGCTGCACCGTCGCCTGATGAATTCCCGTACTTATCAGCAGGCGAGTCTTGTGACCCAGCAGCATCTGGATCTGGATCCTCAAAACCATTTGTTATCACGCATGAACGTCCATCGTATGGATGCAGAAGCGATTCGAGATTCGTTACTGGCGGTGAGTGGTCGCCTGGACTTGCGAGAGGGTGGCCCGCCGGACTTTATTTCCGTCGATCACGATGGGCTTGTCAGCACAAAGCCAACGGCTGATGGTCATTGGCGTCGCAGTGTGTATCTGCAGTATCGGCGGACAGAAATACCGTCGCTGATGGCGACCTTTGATTACCCCGTCATGGGCCCCAATTGCGTCAATCGAAGTCAATCCACGGTGTCGCTTCAGGCACTGATGTTGTCAAACGGGCAGCAACTGCACCAACTGGCAGCGTCATTTGCCGACCGAATTCTGGAAGCGACGTCGGGGGCCAGTTCGGGATTGGCTGATGAGATCAGTCGCGTGTACCAGATGGCATTGTCACGTCTTCCGGACGACGAGGAAATGGCGCTGGGAATGTCGGCGCTGAAGGAGCTGGAGACAGCGTGGGGCGGGGATCATCGTCGCGCGCTGGCGACGTTTTGCCACACGATCCTGAACTCGGCAGAATTCCTGTACGTCGATTGAATCACGCGGTGCGGATCAGGCGGTGTGGATCACGCGGGCTGCCACACCAGAATTTCACCTTTTCCTGGTACGGAAAGATCTCCGGAGTAACGCTGGTAGCAGCCTTCGCTGACGTCGAAGGGAAGATTGATACCATGCTGTTTCAGATGCTGAGCATACAAGTTCATGAAGGTGGGATTGAATTGGTTGGATTCTGCAAAGGTCGGCATCATGGTTAGTGGTTTGAGAGAAATGATGGTGCCACGATTCATCCAGGCCCCAGTACGAATCTCAGCGCCACTCATCAGGACAATGGTGCCACCTTTCATCTGCAATCCGGTGAAATCTTTAGCTGGCCCGCCCAGGACAATGGTTCCTCGGCGCATGCGGAGGCCCACTTCCAGTCCGGCCGATCCATCGACAATGATCAGGCCATTCTTCATTCCCTGCAGCGAACCTCGGTAACCACCACCGATCTGACCGCCGCCGTTTCCGTGGACATGGATGAAACCGTTTTTCATTTCGGCGCCGATCCAGTCGCTGGCATGACCGTGGACTTCGATCCGCCCGCCTTTCATATAGGCGCCCAGGTGCATCCCAACAGCACCAAAGACGGTCAGCGAGCCTTTCGTCATTGCTCTGCCGACCCAGCGGAGCTTGGATGTCGTTCCGTGCAGCACCAGATCATCGCTGCCGTCCCCTTCAACATCAAAGAATTCCTCCAGTGGTACCTGCCGCTTACCGTGGTAGATCGTCAGCTTTCGGATTTCAGCGTTTGAAAGAGGGCAGATGACATCCGGCGAAAGGACCTCTGCTTCGAGGGGAACTGCAGGTTGTTGTTTGAGATGGAAAGTGGTTGGCATCGTTCGATCGAGTGGCTTCCGGAGGGACGAGTTCACGGTACTAAGAACGCTCAGTGTGATCGAGCTCAATCTTACCCGGAAATCGGGGCGAGTAACACATGACATCGCTGGTCTGCCCGATTTGGGGTCGAAGCAGGCCTTGTTTGCTGAAGGTGCCTTTGCTCCCTGCGCATCGTTACGTGGCCTGAGAATTAACGGAGAAACTGAAAATCTGACGGCCAGTCAGGGCTGGTCGGCGACGGTGGTTGCGGCGATGACGTCCACTGTGGCCGCGAGTATCCAGGCACGTCGATGCTCAAGACGTTTGTCCCAGAATTGCAGGTAGTGCTGATAAGCAGGATGGCGGTCAGCCTGTTCTTCGAGCATGTTCCGCGTTTCCGCGACGAGTTCCTTTTCTTCTTCGAGGGTGATCTTTCCGACAAGCACCCGAGTCCGCAGGAAAACGAAGTACGTGTCCAGGACATCGCAACGGCAGTAGTCGTTGATCCTGTCTGCGTGCCCCTGTTCATAGAGCCCCTGAACCTGAGAGCCATCAATGCCCGACTTACCAGGTTTGTCGATAAGATTTGCGAGCATGTTCAGGCCACCGCTGACCCGGACAGCACCAAAGTTGGAAAAAAAATCCTGCAGGTCGATGTGTGTATCCAGGTTGTATCGATTCCGTGACTGTTCAAATGACCGCGAGTCGACATTGAACCAGGCGGGCACACTGATTCCGTATCGAAACGCGCCGAGTTCCAGGACGGGTATGTCGTAACCCCTTCCATTGAATGTGACGAGTGTTGGACGATCGTAGTGTTGCCAGCCCTGCCAGAAACGTCGTGTGATTTCGGATGGTCGAAATTCAGGTGCATCCAGAACGGTCAGATCCCTCAGGCGAAAATCACCGCCGACCTTCGCGACGGCCACGGAAATGGGTTGTACGAAAGTGGGTGGAATGACGTCTCGCCCGGTCGATTCCAAAAGGTCTTTGCGATAACGCTCAACGGCTTCGCTGGGTGTCAGTTCTTCATCCGGGTATCGGACGCGTTGTATGAGATCACCATCCCCTACAGCCTCGACATCGAAAATCAGGTATCGAACATCGCTCATTTCTGTTTCTATCCTTACCCTGAATCGCTCTTGCTGCGAATTCGAACCAGCGATTTGCTGTCCGCTTTCAATTCCTCGGCGTGTTGTGTCCAATGCTGACGATAAATGCGTCTCGAGGCAATCGAATGGGCTGTTTGCAGCGAGTGAATTGCAAACCCAACCAGCGTACGCTGAAAAATGGTCGTTCGTTCGCTCCAAACTGAATGTACTCCACCGTTCCTCCCCAACCGTCAACCATCGCATGTCTGATAACCGCCCCAATAACACATCCCCCTCCATGCCGGTGGATCAACTGGAAGAACAGGCTATCCGCGGTCTGACCGTCGCGTATCAGCGCATGCGTCATGAAATCGGGAAGGTCATCATTGGTCAGGATGATGTGGTCGATCAGTTGCTGATTGCCATGTTTTCCAGAGGTCACTGTCTGCTGGTGGGGGTCCCGGGACTGGCCAAGACACTGCTTTGCAGCACGATCGCTTCCATACTTCAATTGTCGTTCCGACGCATTCAGTTTACCCCCGACCTGATGCCTTCAGATATCACCGGAACCGATGTGCTGCAGGATGATCCGGAGACGGGGCGTCGAGTCTTTCAGTTTATTAAGGGGCCGCTGTTCACAAACGTGTTGCTGGCGGATGAAATCAACAGAACGCCCCCGAAGACTCAGGCAGCCCTGCTCGAAGCCATGCAGGAGCGTCATGTGACTGTGGGCTCTGAAACCTACGCTTTGCCCGAACCCTTCTTCACTCTGGCGACCCAAAACCCAATCGAACAGGAAGGAACCTATCCACTGCCCGAAGCACAGCTGGACCGCTTCATGTTCAATGTGGTTGTGAGCTACCCCACTGCTGCTGAGGAACTGCGAATTCTGAAACAGACAACCGGTGCTGACAAACCCGAGGTCAATCCGGTGCTGACAGGGAAGCAGATTCAGGCATTGCAGGAAGTTGTCCGGCGAGTACCCTGTGCCGAATACAATTTTGTCTACGCCCGCGACATCGTTCGGGCCACCCGGCCTGGCGAACCGGAATCTCCGCCGTTTATCAAAGAACTCATTTCATGGGGAGCTGGTCCTCGCGCCGGTCAGTTTCTGATACTTGGCG
>JAGQQE010000286.1 GCA_020426345.1 Planctomycetaceae bacterium | reverse complement strand
AGGTTCTCCAACGGCCTTGTGATCAGACTTCTTTCGCCTTAATCCAGCTCATCATACGTCGCAGTTGCTTGCCAACGACTTCGATTTCGTGGGTGCGTTCACGTCGACGTGTGGCGTGGAACGACGGTTGCCCCGCTTTATTTTCCAGCAACCAGTTGCGGGCGAAAGTGCCGTTCTGAATTTCGGTCAGAACGCGTTTCATTTCCGCCTTTGTTTCCTCTGTTACGATTCGGGGCCCGGTTGAATAGTCACCATATTCCGCCGTGTTCGAAACGCTGTACCGCATGTAGTTCAGGCCGCCCTGGTAAAACAGGTCCACAATCAGCTTGAGTTCATGCATACATTCAAAGTAGGCCATTTCCGGCTGATAGCCAGCTTCAACGAGCGTTTCGAAACCGGCTTTCACCAGCGCGCTGACGCCGCCACACAGAACAACCTGCTCTCCAAAGAGATCGGTTTCGGTCTCTTCAGCAAAAGACGTCTCAATCACGCCGCCTCTGGTTCCACCGATCCCCTTGGCATACGCGAGTGCGAGCTGCCGCGACGTCTCTGATGCACCTTCGCTGAGGGCGATCAGGCTAGGAACTCCACCACCGGCTTCGTATTCACTTCGCACGAGGTGCCCGGGACCTTTTGGAGCAACCAGTGCAGCGTCTACACCAGCTGGCGGGACAACTTGCCCGAAGTGGATATTGAATCCATGGGAACACATCAGCAGGTTGCCGGACTTCAGATTCGGCCGGATATCGTTTCGGTAGACATCCCCCTGGAGCTCATCCGGAAGAAGGATATTCACCAGGTCACCCTGTGCCGCAGCATCAGCAGCGGACATCGGCTTGAAGCCATGACTGATTGCAAGATCGTAGTTCGGGCCACCCGGGCGCTGTCCAATGATGACATTGCAACCGCTGTCGCGAAGATTCTGAGCCTGTGCGTGTCCCTGGCTGCCGTAGCCGATAATCGCAATCGTCTTGTCTTTCAGAAGACTCAAATCGGCATCGTCGTCGTAGTAAACCTTGGCGGCCATCGTCAAAAAGTCCTGTTCTTTTCTAAGCGGAGAAGCAAACCACTGTCCTCAAACTGCGCAACTCCACACCTTCAGCGGGGTTCGCACAAAAATCCGGCCCAGATTGGAGTGTTTTCGACAGTCGGAAACAAGCGAAACGCCACATGATTCGCGAAAGTGAAACGCAATCCTGCAGATCCAATCGCATCCGCCCGTATTTTCCCGGGAAGCTGTCAATTCAGTCACTGAATGGACGTCTGAGGCCGGAATAACCCGAATCTTTGGCTTAACCCGCAGGGACGGGGGGAACTTGTCTGGACCGAAAGCCGGAATCGCAGTCCGAATTTCCTGTACCAGATGAGAGAACAGTTGTGATCCTGAGATAACGGTTGTGATCAGGTCGGCTTGAATATAACCTGTTTGCCAGCTGGTGAGTTATGGAGAGTCGCCAGTCCCGCCTGTTCCTCCCTCCTCTACACCTGCGCCGGCAGGAGTTGTTCATGTCCACTGCACTCACGGGTGCCACCTCCCGAGACAATTCTGCGCGCCGTTTGTCGCGGACTGAGTTAAAGCTTGCCAGACAGGCTTTCTCCGATCCTGCGCGCGGCCTGGTGCGCCTTGCGGATGATCTGGGATTGGCGAATGACCTGGAGGCCTTGCAGGCAATCGGTCAGTCGTTGAATCTGAAGCTGGTTGACCTCGCCGAACAGTCGGTCGATATGTCGCTCTTGAAGGGTTTTCCGCTGCGGCTGATTCACCGTCACAGTGTATTCCCGATCGAACGCACCGACGACGAAGTGACTCTGGTGATTTCAAATCCGTTTGATGTGCAGGGGCCGGACGCTGTCGCGGCGGCCACTGGCCTGTACGTCAATCCGGTGCTCGCACTTCCCCACGAGGTGGCCACGCTGATCAAATCCCATCTTGGGGTCGGCGCGGAAACTCTGGATGGGCTGATGGCTCAGGTGGAAGAACCGGCCGATGGACTGGAAGTGATCGGTGAGCTGGAGTTCGACGAATCTGAAGCAGCCGCGATGGCTCAGCAGGCGTCGGTGGTGCGACTGGTAAATGACATTCTGGTCGAAGCAGTGAAGTCGCGCACCAGTGACATTCACATGGAGGTTCAGGAATCCGGAATCAAGATCCGCTATCGGATTGACGGAGTCCTGCAGACTCAGCCCGTTCCCCAGGAACTGAATCGTTTTCAGGCCGCCATCATCAGTCGCCTGAAGATTATGGCTCACCTGAATATCGCGGAGAAACGCATTCCACAGGACGGTCGAATCAAGATTCGCGTGTCGGGGCGCGAAGTTGATATTCGCGTTTCGATCATTCCGATGCTGCACGGCGAAAGCGTCGTAATGCGCGTTCTGGACAAAGACGCACTGTCGTTTTCTCTGGCCGGCATCGGCATGGAAGACGACGTAAATGAACAGTTTCAGCGACTGATCCGCATGCCGCACGGCATTGTGCTGGTCACCGGCCCCACAGGTTCGGGCAAGACAACGACACTGTACAGCGCGCTGGCGGAAATTCGTTCGGAACGAAACAAGATCATCACCACCGAGGATCCAATTGAGTATCAGCTCGAAGGCATCAACCAGATTCAGGTGAATCACAAGGTCGGGCTGACGTTTGCTGCAAGTCTGAGAAGTATTCTGCGGCACGATCCGGATGTCGTGCTGGTCGGGGAAATTCGTGACTTTGAAACAGCCGAAAATGCAATTCAGGCTTCTCTGACCGGTCACATGGTGTTCAGCACCCTGCACACCAATGACGCAGCCGGCGCCTTCATGCGTCTGGTGGATATGGGAGTCGAACCGTTTCTTGTGTCCAGCACCGTGGAAGGCATTATGGCTCAGCGGCTGGTACGGCGGCTGTGTCGTGACTGCTGCAAAGAATATCAGCCAGCGTATAACGAAGTTCCCGACGACTTTCCTTTTGATGAAATCACCTACGGAACCACCATTTACCGTCCGGTTGGCTGCCGCAACTGTCGTGGAACCGGATTCTCCGGACGAATGGGCATTTACGAACTCCTGGAAGCAAACGACGAAGTCCGCAAGCTGGCGCACGACAAGGCTGGCACCGACCTGATTCGCAAAGCAGCGGTTGCTGCAGGGATGAGGACTCTGCGCGACGACGGCTGGCGGAAAGTGCTTCACGGGAAAACAAGTATCGACGAAGTGCTGCGAGTGACCAAAGCGGATTAGTGCAACATGCGGTTTTGTTAGCTCGCACGCACGCCGGTTGTTGCCTGGCATTGGCCTGTGCCGCTTGCTGACACACCATGACTGATCGATGACAACCAATCATTTCAAATCATGCAGGAATTTGCCTACACAGCTCGCAACATGGCAGGTCAGGACGTCAGCGGCCTGATTACAGCCGAGTCGCGCAATGATGTGATGGCTTTGTTGACGGATAAGGCACTGTTTCCCATCGACGTGAAGCCGTCAAAAGCTCCTTCTTTCGGCCTGAAATTTAATCGTCCGATCAAGACAGAACTGCTGGCCAGCACGCTCACTCAGTTGTCCGATCTGCTGGCCAACGGGGTGCCGATGCTGCAGTCGCTGGAAGTTTTGATCCAACAAACTCCCAACGATCGGCTGCAGTCGGTGCTGGCTGATGTGCGCAGTCGCATTTCGGAAGGAGCACAGTTACATGAAGCCATGAAAGCTCACAGTGACGTCTTTAACGAACTGACGATCAGCATTGTGCGCGCGGGAGCGGAAGGTGCGTTTCTGGAAGAATCGCTGCAACAGACGGCCGAGTTTCTGGAACGGCAGGAGGAGCTGCGGGCCAAAATTCGTGGCGCGATGGCGTATCCCGCCTTTCTGGCCACGGCCGGGTCGATTGTCACGATTGTGTTGATCGTGTTTTTCGTCCCCAAATTCGGCGACCTGTTCGCTCAACTGGAACGCGAAGGAACTCTGCCAACGGCCACCGTTGTTCTGCTTTGGCTCAGCGATTTTCTGGGGAAATTCGGCATTCTGGTTGCGTTAGCACTGATGGGTGTCGTGATTGCCATTCGGAAGTGGGCTGCGACGCCGGACGGACGCCGGAAAATCGATCGTGCGAAAACTCGATTGCCGGTCTTCGGGCCCATTTTTCTGAACGGAGCAACATCACGTTTCTGTCGTATTCTGGGAACGCTGCTTCGAAACGGAGTGCCCATGCTGAAGGCTCTGGAGATCAGCAGCGATTCGTCAGGCAACGTCGTGCTGGGCAGTGCTATTCGCGAATCGGCAGAAAACATTTCTTCCGGTGCGACTCTTTCGGAACCTCTGTCGAAGTGCGGGCTGATTCCATCCAATGTGATGGCCATGATCAGCATCGCGGAAGAAGCCAATAATCTGGAACGAGTTCTGAATAACATTGCCGACGGCATCGACAAAAAGGTGGCTCGGCAACTTGATACAATGGTTCGTCTGATTGAACCGGCGTTGTTAATGGTCATGGGAAGTGCCGTGCTGTTTGTCATTGTGGCACTGCTGCTTCCGGTATTTGAAATGAGTACATCGATGGGCTGACGCGGTTCGCTCAGCATTTACGAAAGGAATGCACAGATGAAAAAACGAAATCTGAACCTGATTAAGAACTCACGCCGTGGCTTCACGCTGACGGAGCTGCTGATCGTGATGGCCATTCTGGTCCTGCTGGTGTCGCTGGTGGGCCCGCGACTGCTGGGCAGCAAAGAGAAAGCAGACATCAATTCTGTGAAAACGCAGATCGGAATGTTTCAGTCGGCACTCGAACGCTACGCAATTGATATGAACAAATTCCCGTCGTCAGAACAGGGACTGGCGGCATTGATTTCAGAACCGTCAGCGGACTCGGCCGGAGGTGATCTGGAAAGCGGCTCCGAAGCAGCTCCGGAACTGGAGGGCGATGAAAACGGTGGTGGAAGTTCATCCAACTGGGATGGTCCTTACATCAAAACAGAAAAGCTGCCCAAGGATCCGTGGGGCAACAGTTACCGCTACGAATTTCCCGCCACCCACAACACGTTAAACGTGCCTGACATCTGGTCACTGGGCCCGGACGGACAGGAAAACACCGAAGATGACATTGTGAGCTGGACCGGTGACGGAGCGGCCAGCGAAGGCGGAGACGTCTCATCAGATGGCGATGTTTAGAATCGTAAGGAAGAATTTGCGTGCACAGTGTGTGCGTATTTCATCAGGCGATCAACGGAAGCACCTCGGCGTCTGGCACGATCCACGCCGAATTGCTTTCCACGCCAGTGGGCCCGAGGCCGTGCCCTTGTTAGGCGGAGTGATAATGTTCAGGGCGATCTGCAAACTCTTGCGCCTTGCAGACGACTTCCGTCGGATGCCGGTGTACGAATCCAGTCTCCCTCCGGCCTTCCGTGAACGAAAGCGTTGGAACAGACTTGTTGGCACAGGAAATGTTGGGGCAGGGCAGGCCGTTGGATCAGCACGCGGCGGATTCTCTCTGCCGGAACTGCTGATCGTGCTGGCAATTCTAACCACCATGACAGCGTTCGCGTTGCCTTCGATGCGCGGGCCCCTGGACAAGAGCCGTCTGCGATCGTCTGCAACATCAGTCAAAGCCGCCATCGCGAAAGCTCGTGCCACTGCGATTCGCCGCGGCTGTGACGTGCTGTTCCGATATCAACCCGGGACCGACCGCTGGTGGCTTGAATGCTCAGGAACACCGTTCGGTTCGTCTGCGACTCTCACGACCGATGGCGCACTGGATGAACGAATCACTGGAACTGAATCATCGCCGGGCAACAAGTTGGAAGTCATCCACGAAGGCCAGCTTCCAACAGGATGCTGGTTTATCGAACCCGTCATGGCCGAAGTCACACGGGCGAATTCCGGATTGCTGCCGGATGCCCAAGCGGATTCGGTGCCAGGACTCGTTGAGAATGCGCCGATTGGTTCTGATCGAGAGATGGAGCCGATTCGATTCCGTCCGAACGGTCGAAGTCGTGACGCCGAAATTCAGATCGGTGGCAGTCGAAACTTCGCGGTGAAGGTGAATGTTCGCGGCCTGACCGGAAGCATTTCGTATACGGCTCCGTTTCGCCTTCCGTCTATAGATCAGCAGGACGTGGTGAGGGAGGGTGCCATATGATGCGATTCCCTCGCCCGCCAGTTTCTCGACGGTCTTCGCGATGTGGCTTCAGTCTGATGGAAATCATTCTGGCGACTGCCATTCTGATGGGCAGCGTGATTGTGCTGGCGCGGCTGGCGGGGATGGGGCGATCAACGGCTCAGAAAGCAGCCCTGCTGTCGCAGGCGCACCGTACCTGCGAACGCACCATCAACGAAATCGTTCTGGGCCAACGCCCGCTGCAGGCCGTTGACCGCGCGGTGCTGGAAACCGTCGTGCCAAACAGCCAGATGACGACACTTGATGACCTCACACGGAACGAAGCGTTGTCGAATGACGTTTCACAGAATTCCGAATTTCAGGTGAGTGTTCCTCAACAGCGTTGGCTGCATTCGGTCGTGGTAACTCCGATCAGAAACATGCCGGAACTTGTAAGAGTGACCGTGACTGTCGAACCGGATGACTCTGGACAGTTCATTGCACAGCCGGAGACGAACGAAGTTGAATCCGCAGCCCGGAAGCGACGGAATCAATTTACTCTCAGCCGTCTGATTCGCAGCACGTCGGGCGTCAACATCGGTAACCCGGACATGTTCGACTTTGCGGGGAGCTTCCCATGAACCTCGTCGGTCGATCCCTGCCCACCACGCGCGGCGGTTACACACTGGTCGAAATGATCATTGCGATGGTGCTGGTGTCTGTGCTGATGTCCAGCGTGTGGACAATCATGTCGTTGTACAACAGCCTGCTGACAGCGGGACGAGATCGCACCACAGAGCAGCAGCTTGTGCGGTCGCTGTTTGAGCTGATGCACGACGATCTGGCAGGAGTGAATGTGGCCGAACCGACACCGTCGATGATGGAATTCGGTGACACCCTCAACGATCTCACTTTCGTCGCACCCTTGCCGTCCGCCGCCACTAACACCGGCTTACAGCCATCACCATTCGAAGAGCAGCCATTCGACGGACGACAGACCACCGAAGCGGAAAGCCGTGTGGGCGAATTGTCTTTGTCGGGGACTTCCACTGCACTGCGGTTGAGAATTCGTACATTCGAACCACCGACCTTCCACACCGCGTCCGACATGGATCTCCTGAATGAACTCGGTGGTGGCTCAGCGATGCAACAGCAGGATGTTGGCAACGTGACGGAATTTCAGACCGTCGTCTACCAGATGATTACAGCGGAGAACGGGGGTTCCGCCGATTCCGTCTCGACTGTTCTGGTGCCGGGGCTGTACCGTATTCAGTCCGATACTCAATCCGTGGACGCGCTGGAAGCCGGGCAATCAACAGCAGAACTGCAGCGGCAGGTCAATTCGATCGAAATTTCACGACAGAACCTGCTGCTGTTGATGCAGGCCGAAGACCAACTCACCTTAGCGTCAGAACCCGATTCGCGAGACTTCAGCAATCTGCCACAGGCAGACATCGAATCCATTCCGGAAGTGATCAATTGTCGTTTTGAGTACTTTGACGGAAGCCGCTGGTTGTCTTCCTGGACTGCAGATCGATTGCAGGGATTGCCCGAAGCGGTTCGCATTTCACTGGATGTTGTTTCACAGAAGGATCTGCGACAGCGCGACGAAACGTACCCTCTACCGACCACAGATTTGACAAGTGCTCCTGAAGCGTCAGCTTCCGAAACGATCTCTTCACATTCCACAGACGACTTGTATCCACAGGCAATTGCGGCTCGACGTTATTCGAGAACGATTCTGTTGACCCCAACAGATGCTGGTCTTCCGGGAGGTTCTTTGTGAATGCAGCCCGATCACAACCAGGGGCAGACTGGACGTTCGCGCGTCTGTCAGTTTCAGCGCGCCGTGGTGTGGTGCTGATTGTGGTTTTGGTGTTGGTCGTGATGATCGCGTTCGCCGGATTTGGCTTTGTTTCGGAGATGACAACCGAATACGAAGCCACACGCATCAACGGCGATCTGCTGCAGGCTCAGCAGGTCATGGCCAGTGCTGAAAA
>JAGQQE010000285.1 GCA_020426345.1 Planctomycetaceae bacterium | reverse complement strand
TGCAGCGGCATGATGGAACAGAATTCATCCTTACACGATCGGATTCGACATCGGAGAACCAAGGCGGGTCAAGCGGTTTGTCGATCGGAGTCACTGAATCAATCGGCCAATCCCAAACGCAGTCGGCGTCAAGGTCTCGCACACAGCAACGTGGCCGTTCGGAATCAGAGTCTTTTGGTAGTGGCACAACTTCAGGTGGAGGCGAGGCACGAGGCATCAGTGAATCCATCGGAGAGAATTCCTCTTACCGAACGGCTCCGTTGATCACTGATGGAAGGTCATCCACAACGGACATGACTACGCGTGGCAATTCAATGAATCGAGGCACGAATATTTCTCAGGGTCGAAACTGGAGTGACTCGCAGACCGAAACGACCAGCGAATCGATCTCGTCGTCAAGAGCTGTTTCCAGAACAGTTGGTGAAGCGCGTTCTGAAAGTACCAGCCATGCGGATTCAAAAACAGAGTCAAATCAGAAGAGTTGGTCCAACGCATCGTCGGTCACCATCTCGCAAAGTCCGATCTCCAAATACACGCTCGTTAAACAGGCAACAGGTCAACTTCAAAAATCTTTGGACATTCAGGACCGAGAACACACCCGACTGATTCAGCAACTTCCCCGTCAGCATTGTCTGGTCTGTTTAGGGCAGCTCAATATTGCTGCGGTTGTTCGAGTCGCGGACGTGCACGATCCCTTTGAAGCCCGTGGAGGAACGCAGGAGTGGAAGGAGGGACTCGTCGATGGACTCAAGCAGTTTGTTTATGAGACTCAGCCGTATTACTTTCAGCGTGAAGAAACTGTGGCTGCACCCGAAGAAGCACCCGAAGAAAGAGACCTCAACGGGCCATTTTCCCTTTGAGCGTCCACATGACGCTCACGGCCACGAGGTGTCCGGAACGTGTCCGTTGAGTGTCCAACCCCGGACACCTCAGGTGCCGACGGAAGTTGTTTCCTCCAGCAGCTTTAGGGTGCTTCGGGCTTGCTTCGCAACCCCTTGCCCTCTGGCCATCCCGCCAAATTGCTCGTATCTCGCAAATGGCCGACGCTTCGCTATGCCCAGAGGGCAAGGACTTGGCTCCCTCACGTCGCGTTGCTCGTTCCGGTTCGCTGCGCCCCTGCACCCCAGTCGAAGCGACACCGTTTTCGATCGGATTTCGATGGGCTCGATGCTTCGACTCGCCAACTTCGTCGGCGTGAAAGCTGCTCCCCCCCGGTGAATCATTCACGCTGGATGATTGACATCTGTCGTTGACTACATTACTTGAGAAGATAGCGACCCCCAAGGTTTCGAATGAGAGCAACAACCTCCCGATGAACCATTGATTGACTGGATAAGAAATGAAATCCTTCCTGACGGCGTTATTCCTGTTGGCGTTAACTGTTTGTTCAACAAACGGTCTGGCTCAGGATCTCAAGAAGCAGGATTCAAAAGATGCCCAAGCTGAGGTTCGGACAACGTTTGAAAAGGGTGACTTTCAGAAGACGGTGAAATTGGCAACGACGGCCCTGGAGTCAAATCCGCAACTGTCAGTGCTGCTTTGGTATCGCGGACTCTCCCACCAGAAACTTGGAGAATATGATGCTGCCGTTCAGGATTATCAGGCGTACCTTGGCAGCGCGAAAGACAAAGCCCGCATCCTGAACGCCATCGCGTGGATTCATGCGGCACGGCCGGAAATCCCCAAACGTCAGCCGAAAACGGCTATTGAGTTGGCGAGCCAGGCCTGTGAGTTAACGGGCTACAAAGACGGGTTCAATATGGACACACTCGCTACAGCGTATGCGGCAGATAGCCAATTCGATCTGGCTGCCATGATTCAGGAAAAAGCAATTGAAGCAGGCCTGAACGCCCATGGTACGGCGTATGATCGACTGGATGACATGAAGGCTCATCGAGTGATTAAGGATGGTTTGGCCGCTCATAAGGCCAACAATCCGACCGTCATTTTTCACAATCTGACCAGTCAGAGACTTTCGCTGCGCGTGGTGAAGACTATTGACAGTGACGGGACACCAACAAGACGAGACTGGAATTACACAGTCATGCCCCACTAGTTCACTTCGCTTCTGGATGAGGAGCGACGACCTGTTGTTGCCAGTAAATTCTATTACCGTGTCATGTTTGATGGGTTCGTAACACCAGCGAATCCCGCAAACACCTGGGTGTCAGAGTATCGAGAAGGACGCCATCATCGCATTTTCTACGATGAAGCTGAATTAAAGAATCGGAGGACTAAGGAAGTCGATGAGGTCATCGTTGCGAAACCCGCTCTTCCACCGAGTGAGCCGGATGCGATCGATATGGTTGTTCGTGGTGTCGACCAGATTAATGAGATCCGGGAGAATTTCTCAAAGGCCAAAGAGACCTTGGGCAAGATAACAGGGGCATCGTCGACACAGCGACAGAACACAGACGACGCCCGCCTGTCGGCCGATGTTATTCTGCAGTCGGTCGCTGTCGCGGATTCGAAATCGAACGGGAAAAGCTGGGATGCCTTCAGCGGTCCGCCGGATCTGGTCATCTCGTTTTCCGTCAATGATCGCAACAATGAGTCCACGGACGTCTTCAGGGACCAAACCTCAGCCAGTCCGAATCGAAAAATGGTCCGAGTCCGTGCGGGAGACACCCTTCAGGTTACCGTGGTTGACGACGATATCAGCGTGGGGGACACGATCGGGACGTATGAGAAAGTGATCTCTGAAGAAACGATTCGGCAGGGCGAAGTCCGCTGGACGTTTGGCCGCGTCACGGAACTGCGACTAAAGTTTGAGCTTTGACGGCCTGGTGATGGCAGGTTTGCAGTTAGGACTTGCCGTTGCATTGATGATTCAGTAGCCTTGGAAGTCGTCAATTCATTCGGTATCGACTGCTCCGAGACGCTGGCCGGAGCGGTTTTCTGCTGTGACGAATTGACGGTTTTATTTCTTTCCCCAATTGCCTATGGAAAAGATTGCCAGATCAATCTGGAGTGGTTTCAAACGATACCGTGACCTTGTGGAATGGTCATCGAATCGAAAACGCTCCAAACTCAAAGGCCGAGACCTGCCGGGAATCGGACTTGAGTTAGCCGTCTTGAGCGGCTTCATAGTGACCGGAATCGGACATATCCTGCTTTCGCTGGATGTGATCTGATTTCGGGGGAGAGGTCTTGCCCCAAACTCGACCAGAGTTATACTGAGGTTGCCAGACATTGCCTGCCACGTCAAGCAATTGTCCGGAAGCTGGGCGGACACGCCGGAGATGCTGAAGAGCATTGTAAGTGTGTTACACTGGCTGATCAGAAGTCTTTTCGTAAGACTCACTCTCATGGCGAGCGACGTTCCGTCGCTCTCCAACTTTTAAAAGTATCCGGGCAATGTCGTGTCCGATGATGAGAGTTATCCAGCCCCCAGGAACGCTTCCCAATGGTCTTGCAGGAACGGGACATCAAAGTCCTTGCCGCGCTTTCGCGCTACTTCATCCTGAATTCGCGGCAGATCCGTGAGATTTGCTTTCCGGATGATTCTGCCGGACGGATTACCCGCCGTCGGCTGAGCAAGCTGATGCATGCCGGATACGTACGCAAGCGAAACATGCAGGTCGTCAATCCGGCGGATGGTTCCGCAACTCCCGTCTATCATTTGACGAATCAGGGCCGCGAGTTCCTTGCGGGGCATTTCGACGACGACACGTTTCTGACGAAGCCGCTGGAGCCATCGCAGCCGCAGCATTTGTATCACTACGTTGCCGTTGCTGAAACGCATCGACTGTTTGACCGAGCCATCGCAAGTGCCTCGGGCGAGGCGAAGCTGATTCGCTGGGTGAACGAAGACGAATTCGTAAATCCCGATGAACCCGATGCGTCAAAACGTCGGCTGCTGCGAGCAAATTTCGATTCCAGAATCGTGTGCCTGCCCGATGCCGCTTTTGTGCTCAGATCGCAGGACCAAAACGCCGTCTTCTACCTGGAACAGGACCGCGACACGTTTTTCCATGACCGGGTGGCCGCACGAAAAAGCCCCGGCTATCAGAAGCTGCTGGCGAGTGCCGGCCACAGGCAACACTTTCCGGAATCGGAATTGCCGTTCTTTTATGTGCTGGTGATGACGCCGACGGCAAAGCGAGCCGAACAGCTGCGTCGGGCGTTTGCCAAACGCAACCGGAACGAGGACGTTCAGAAGACGTATCGATTCGGTTCATTCGAGGAACTTAATGAACACAACCTGCTGTTTGAGCCACTGCTGTCGTGTTGCCATCGCGACGACCGCGTGCCGCTCATTAAGCGAGTTGCATCCCCCAACCACACACCAATGGAACTTCCTTCCCAACTCAGTCAGGGCTGAGAAGGTGAACGGTGTTCCGTGTGGATTTTGATATTTCCCCTTTTTTGTATGAGTAAAACCAAGGAGACCAGCAACAAGCCCATGAAGAAGCTTCAACTTCGTGGCATTTCAGCCAGTGTGTTCGAGAACCAGTCCGAGAATGGTCACACCTTCTATAAGGTCAGCATTACGCGAACCTTCAAGGACGGTGATGAGTTCCGGACGACGAGCACGTTCAGTCGCGATGACCTGCCGATCGTGCAGGAACTAACGCGGCAAGCCTGGCTGACAATCCTGAAAGCCGAAGCAGACTCTTCCTCAAAACAGGAGGACTAACGTGGGCAGTGCCCACACCACATTCGAGCTGACGCTCGGAAACGCGACTCCGTCGCTCAGAAAAGGTGCTCGCCCGTGCGTTCATCGATTCTGTGAAAAACCAGAAAACACGAGAGCCGCCCTGACGGCTCTCACTCCCCTCTTTCGCAGAGGGAGTCCGGGAGGATCTGCCAGAGACGCGGCAACGCGTTGTCGGCTCATTCACTGGATGGCATCCATTTCTTCTCGGTCGATTCCATGCTCTGGATTCGGCTCACTGAAACAATTGCCGCGTCTGCGGATCACGATACACCGAAAACCTGTCCACTGACCTTGTGGTTACGGACTCAGGGGCAGCGCAGGTCTTCGGTTGTGTGAACTCGATCGGATCGAGTTCTTTCTATTTCATTTACCCTCAACAGTTATGGGACAATACTTCAAACCCGTGAACACAGACAAAAAGGAATTCGTGTGTCCATGGTGCATCGGTGGCGGTGCAAAACTTTGGGAATGGGCAGTCAATCGCCAGGGAGCCATTTTCACTCTGTTGCTTCGCAAGAGTACAGGCAGTGGAGGCGGCGACTATAACGGTCCACAGCCGCAGGTCATTGAGATGACTGAAGGAATGAACCTCAGTGATATCATCGCTGAGGGTGTCCGTCGCGAAGGACTTCCTGTTTTCCTTCCGCCTGAATCGATTGTTGGCCGCTGGGCCGGTGATCGTATTGTGCTGGTCGGAGACTACGATGATTCCGGACTGTATTCGCTCGCCAGTCAGATGTATCGCAACATCAGCGAACCTCTGGTGGAAGCATGGAATCAGTTTGTCGGCCACGAAGAGTTTCAGCTGCAGTATGAATGTTGCGGCAGCTGTTCGGATCGCTTCAACGCCTGACAAAAACTAACGAGAAGCGGCCGTAACCGCTTCTCAAATGAATGGCATCTGCCATTGAGCTCGGGAGGAATCTTCTGCGACGCTTTTGAGCGTTCCTGAGGACTTCACCGGTCGAATGCAACGGTTGCAGCCCGCAGCCGACTCTCCGAAACGCCCGCTCCCGGCGTTTCACTCCTATTCCGACAGGCTCACAGTGAGCTTGTCGTTTGTTCTGGAGTTCTCAACAGGAGAGTCTCAATGAAAGTTCAGTTGTCGGAATGGCACGAGTCAGCCACGTGCTGCTGGTGCGAGAAGGATCGTGAGTGCGTGTCGACCACGTTCTCGGACGGGTTCCTGAACAAGGCCATGCTTTGCTGGAAGTGCCTGCAGACCGCATTCAAGGTCCGCAGTCGCCAGCCTGTGGCTGCGTCGCCCCCCAAGCCGGCCACGCCATCAGAAACATTGTGATTTGATTGCGCATTGGATCTGACCGTGGCACGATCGAACTCCTGTCTGTAATTCGCAGGCAGGACGACGATCCTTCTGTTTCCATTTTCATTGAAAGGTATCCGTCATGGCCAACTCGGCTTCTGACAGCGGGGCGAGCAACCGGCCCGAGAAAGTGTTCCGCATCGGCTACGTGTCGGCATCCGTTTTCACTCACGAAGTGCGAAACGGTGACGACATTCGGCTGATTCGTTCCGTGAACGTGCAGAAACGCTACGCCGACGGCGACAGCGTCAAGTACACCAGCTCGTTCGGTCTGGCCGAACTGCCCCAGGCTCTGCGAGTCCTGCAGCTGGCCACCGCATGGGTCGAACAGGCCGAAGCCGAAATCGCTATGCCTGGCTGAACACCGTCCTGCGCGGAGTCACACATCCGTGGCTCCGCGTTTTCTTTCTTTTCGATCATGATCGTTTTTTCGGGAGCACTCGATGGCCGGCGACAACGGAATCATCCGACTGGATGAAGCATACAGCAAAATGACGGTCCTCAAACGTCTAGGGATTTCTCAGAAGTTTTGGGATAAGATGCTCGACGAAGGTTTGCCCTATACCGTTGTGGGTCACTCACGTTGGGTGACGGGGCAGGCTCTCATCGAGCATCTGTCAAGAAACGCAGAAAGGAAAGCTCAAACATGAATCGATCTTTCAAAGAAAGGAGGACCATCTCATGGCGAGACGGCCCGAAATTGGAAACATTCAACTGTACCCCGACCGCCCGTTGCGAAAATCCGATCGGAACGGATACGTGCTGAAATTCTACTGCCCCATTCAGGGCAAGCGAATTCGTCGCAACTGCGGCACGCGTGATCGACGTGAGGCGCGGAGAATTCTGCGTGAGTGTCAGGAGCGACTGCATAACGGCGAATACGTGGAATCGGATGGTGCGATCACTTCAGCTTCAGCTTCACTGCCGCCGAGGCGTACGAGCTCTTCGATTGTTGAGATTGAAACGGGGCCGACATGGCAGGAATGTTATGATCGTTACATCGCACATCAAAAGTCCCGAAGGCGATCGCGTACGGTCGAGGATACTTCTTCGCGACTTGGAATTGCTGAAGCAATTCTGGAGGCGTACGTTTCGGAACAAAACCTTTCCGGGGGTTTGTTGATGCGCAATGTAGCAACGCTGGATGCGATGGAGTTTCTGCAGAATCGTCTGTTCGACAGTGAGGGAGAACGGGTCAGCAAACGGTCGCCGAGTACTGTCAACAGTGTGGTGCGAGTGGTGATGGCCTTCCTGCGGTACTGCTGTGCTCGACGTTGGGTCGATTATGTTCCGCGTGTTGACAAACTGGATGCCGATGAAGTTATGAAAGGACGCCCAATAACTGAGGAGGAGTTCCAGACGATGCTTCAGGTTACTAAGGACGTCGTCGGAACAGACGCTGCACCTTCATGGCAGTTCGCATTGCGAGTGCTGTGGGGATCTGCGTTTCGAATCAGTGATCTGATGGATTTTTCATGGTCTGATCCACGGCATATCCATCCTGTCTGGGGACGGTCAGATCAGGACCATCCGACCATTGTCATTCCGTCGTCTCAAAAGAACGGGCGAGCTCAGGAAATTCCGATGCTTCCCGAACTCGCGACGTTACTGGCGAACGTTCCGCAGTCGAACCGAAATGGTTGGGTTGTGAATCCTGCGCCTCTGGAGTTTGCTGTGGGCGGCTCAGGTCATTCGTTTCGACCGTGCTCTTCGGATCTGCGAAAGCTGTGTGCGAAATATCGCATATCTGCAATCGCCGAAGCCTGCGGAGTTTCGGCGGCGGCTGTCAGGAAATGGGACGGAGTTGTCCCGCCGGCAAACTCAACGGAATTGAAACGTCAGATTCCTGATGAAGTGGTGGAGCGACTGCAGCAACATGCTGACCGACGTTCCGGCCAAACACTTCAGAAGGCCTCAGACCGATTGACGCCGGAACGAGTGGGCCGAGTCATTTCGATGATCGGAAAAGCCGCTCAGATTGTTGTTCAGGTTGATGACCCGCGGCTGCGAAAGAAGGAAAAGTTTGCGAGTGCCCACGACATTCGTCGTGGAGTGGCCCAAAGACTGATCAATCGCGGGGTCTCGGCCGAGACATTGAAGGTTGTGATGCGACATCAAAACTTCGCCACAACGGAACGGCACTACGGTGCGATTCGTTCCGCCCAAACGGCAGCGGCGGAATTAGCTGCCAAACTGTCCCTTCCTCAAAACAGCACATTAGTGGGGGGATTAGTGGGGGGAACAAAAAAAGCTCCGCAGCTGAA
>JAGQQE010000284.1 GCA_020426345.1 Planctomycetaceae bacterium | reverse complement strand
GTTGCGACGCGAACGTTCTCTGAAGCATTTGCCAGCGAACACGTCAGCAACAGGTAAGCGTGAAGAACTACACAACCTAACCAGGGAGAACCTAACCGAGAATGGCCTAACATCAAAACATGCTCTTTCAGACAAAAGACCAGGACGTGCTGTGGCCACTATCGAACTGACACGACGGCTTCTGCGAGTCGTCGCATCCCTTCCCGAATGCCATCGACTCCCTGAACTCCAAAGCTCAAACGCATTTGATTCCTCGGGCGGCCAGCCATTGATGTCGGATAGGCCAGTTCACCGGGAACGTACATCACCTTCTGGTTGTGGGTGGATGCGTAGAACAATGGGCTATCGAATCCCGTGGGGATAGAATCAGGCAGTGTCATCCAGACATACATTCCACCATCCGGATGAACCCAGTGAACTCCATCAATTTGGGCAAAGAAGTCATCGGCTGCTTGCAGCATTGCGTTCCGCTTCATTTGGTAGCCCTCTCGCACCTGACGAACGTGCGCCTGATAAAGCCTCGACCGAATAGCTTCGCACAATAAATTCTGGTTGAGGTGGGCTGATCCAAAGTCGTCATATCCCTTGAGGTCGCAGATGGGCTTTACCAGTTTTTCCGGCAATACTCCAAAGCCCACCCTGACCCCGGGGGAGAAGCTCTTGGAAAATGTCTGCGCAAGGATGACAGTCGATCGATCCACATCGTACGACCAGATCGAAGGAAGGGTGCTTCCTGAGTACTGCAGCTCCCGATACGCAGCATCTTCCAGTATGTAGATCTGATGCTCGGCAGAGAACTTCCTGACGACTTCCAGCAATTCAGGGCGTCTCTCGGCCGAAATACTGTTTCCGGTTGGGTTGTCGTAATAACTGACCGCATAGACCATTCGAACGCGGTGTAGTTCTCCATCGCGTTTCAGTTGTTCCAGAACCTCCCGCAGCTTTGAAGGACACATTCCATCTTCATCTGCTTCAATGGCAATTGTCCTTGCTCCCACGGCATCCAGAACGCCGAGGTAAACAAAGTAGGTCGGGGCGGCAACAATGCAGATATCGCCGGGATCGAACAAAGCCTGTGTCACCAGATTCAGGAGTTGCTGTGACCCGGTAGTCAGAACGATATTCCCAATCGCTGCCGGTGGACCCGTAACCACGGCGGATGCTGATTCCAGATCTGTCAGCCACTCCTGAATTACGGTCCGCAATTCTTCCGGGCCCGGTGTAATTCCGTACTGCAGAATCTTCCTTCCGTCCCGGGGCGATTCCAGAATTCGCTCAAGGCACGTTCTGGCAAGGTCCACGGGCAGCGTCTGCTCATCAACCAATCCCGCCGCAAGCGAAATACAGTCTGCGTTCTCTACAGCCTGTTGCATCAGGAAACTGATGGCCTGACCAGACGCCCGACGGGCATGTTGACTGAGTAATGGTTCGATCTCTGCCTTCGAAATAACGGACATGATAAGAATGATTTCAGTGGGTTGCGGGGCGTCAAAATGAAGTGGAAACTATTTCAATAGCCAGATGGAGATCCATGCTTCCGTGGATCGGATCCACCTTCGACAAGTCCTCCTTTTCGCGAAGCAGCCTGAGCGGCAGCAAGCGAGCGATTCTGCTGAACGGTGTGCCCGTATGACTTCATCATTGGTACCAGCCTGCCATCTTCAAGCAAAAGATCATTGGGAAACCACTGGTGATGAAATCGATCGGCAGCCACAGCCTGTTGGGCAGACAAGCCAAACAGCTGGTGGTTCAGGAGAGTCTGAATAGTTGCCGAAATAATTCGCGGCCCCCCGGAAGCACCGCAGGCCAGAATGGCCTTTCCATCTCTTACCACGATTGTTGGAGTCATACTCGACAATGGCTTCTTCCGAGGTTGAACAGAATTCGCTTCACTTTGAATCAGACCAAATGCATTCGGTTTGCCAGGATTCGCCGCGAAGTCGTCCATTTGATTGTTCAGAATGAATCCGAATTGCGGCACAACAACAAAGCTTCCGAAAGTCAGATTGATGGTTTCGGTGCATGCGACCGCGTTTCCTTTACTGTCCATCACAGAAAAATGACTGGTCCCGCCGTCCGGCTGGCTGAAGAAGCGTCCGTAGTCCTTCGAATCCAAAGTCGACTGGTCTCTGATACGCTGTGCCTGTTCCCGAGCGTACCGGTCACTTAACAAACGCGCAACCGGTACTTGCGCGAAGTCGGAATCTCCAAGAAACTCGGCCCGATCAGCAAATGCATGCTTCATGGCCTCAGTTACGACGTGGACATACTGTGGCGAGTTTCTACCAAGTGACTGGAGTCTCCGATTGTGGAGATCTTCCCACCCCTGAAGAGTCTTCAGGGTCTGAATGAGCGCGACCCCTCCGCTCGAAGGTGGTGGCATTGTCAGAACCGTATCTGAGTGAAATCGTCCTTCGATCGGATCTCTGACAGCGGCGATGTCACTTTGCAAATCGGATTTTGTAATCAGGCCATGATCGAGTGTCATCGCCTGCAGGATTGCATCAGCGACATCCCCATCATAAAAACCCTGAGAGCCCTTGCTGGCAATTGCCTGCAGCACGGCCTTCTGCGGTGAGTAGAATCGATCGCCCTTCTTCCAGGGCTGCCCCCCGTTGAGATAAAGCCGCTTCAATTGTCCAAAGCGTTCTTCGTAACCTGGAAACCGCTTGAGTTTTGCAAGCGTTGATTGCTGAACTTCCATGTCATGATCATCAATTTCAACGCCCTGATCACACAATTCAATCGCAGGCTGAAGCAGCTTATGTAATGGTAAACTGCCCCAGCGCTCTGCTGCGTAGCACAGTCCTGCAACCGTGCCCGGGATGCCAGCCGCCCTGGCACCCCGAACGCTCTCTGGTTCAGGAAAGTTGGACTCGGAACGACTGTACATTTCCGGAGAAGCCGCGGCCGGCGCACGTTCCCTGTAGTCCAACGCGATGCACGATTGCGATTCCACGTCCCAGATCAGCATGAACCCACCGCCGCCAATCCCACAACTGGCAGGCCGCACAACGGACAATGCAAATGAGGTTGCTACTGCGGCATCCACGACGTTGCCGCCTTGTTTCAGCATTCGGACACCGGCTTCACTGGCCGCGGGGTGGTCTGCTGCGACGACGCCGTTCTGGAATTGTTGTGCGGCGACGTGTCGAGACCCGAATGGAACTGTCAGAGCAGCAATCAGAATGACCAGAAGTCGAGATGGGCAAAGCAAGAGAGTGGGGCGATTCACTGAAATTGAATCCCCGTGTGATCGTGCAAATTCAGGAGATGTTTTCATTTCGGTGGACTCCCACGAGCCTTGGTTTCGTTTCTAAGGGAACACAGCAAAAGGAGACTGTCCGCCACAAAGCATTGTTCGAACTTCGGCTGCCAGAAAAAGCGATCCCGTAACACAAATGGTCATGCCTTCCGAGCCGGATTGCAGAGCCAGTTTTATGGCCACATCCGGGTTTTCTGCAGGAGAGACATGAATTTCTTCGTATGGTTTGCCGGAAGCGTTCAGTGGAATGACCTTTTCCATCAGTTCACGGGGTGGAATGCTCCTCGGATTTCCGACGAATCGCGTCAGAATAATCTGTTTGAAGTGCGGCACCAGTAGTTTCAGCATTGCGGCAGCATCCTTATCAGCTGAAGCCGCAAAGATCAGAATACGCTCCTCGAACGGCACGCCCCGGCACTCCAGGCACCGAAGAAAGGCTTCGATTGAATCCGGATTGTGTGCTGCATCGACGATAAGAGTGTGGCCGGAGTATTGGAGTTGTTCAAACCTTAAGGGCCAGAATGTACTTCGAAGACCCTCCGCGATTGCGCTCGGCAATATGGAAAACCGTTTGTCCCGACAAAGCAATAAGCAGGCCTGCACAGCGAGAGAAGCGTTGGCTACCTGATGCTGACCGACGAGTGGAATCTGTAATGCGGGCAGTTGGGTGAATTCTGAACAGTTCCTGTCGGTCGAAAAGCGGAACGACTGACCCAATTCGCTATCAACAACATTGCTGAAATCAAAATCAGTCCCCAGACGCAGTCTTTCGCTGTTCCTGGAAAACGCTGTGTCCCGAACAACCTGATCTGCTTCTGGTGGTAACTTTCCCTGAACGACGGGGACACTTGGTTTGATAATCCCCGCCTTTTCTGCAGCAATCAATGCAACCGTGTTGCCGAGAATGTGAGTGTGATCCAGTCCAATGCTCGTGATGATGGTCACCAGCGGCGAGCACACATTGGTACAGTCCAGTCTCCCGCCAAGTCCAGTTTCAAGAACGACAATGTCAACCTGCTGATTGTCGAAGAACATCCACGCGAGCAGTGTCGTGATCTCAAAGAACGTGGGAACACCCAAACTCGATCGACCTGAGTGGTCAAATTCTTCAAGTACGAGTCTGACGCGATCGACAAGCTCAACCAGCTGCGCTGGGTTCGGCATGGCACCGTTCACGCGCATCCGTTCCTCGAAGCGAACAATGTGGGGAGAGGTGAATAAACCGACATTCAACCCTGCTGATCTCAGGATAGAATCCGTCATGGCTGCGGTGGATCCTTTCCCTTTTGTCCCTGCAATGTGGACCGCGGGAATCCGCAGGTGCGGTGAGTCGATCCGTTCGAGCAATTGCTGGATTCGCTCCAGCCGAAAGGGGTTACACTGACCGCTGGGACGAATTCGCTCGTAGTCGATGCGATCGTAAAGCCAGCAGACGGCCTTGTCATACCCCTCGTTGTTGGTCGTTTGCGGTTTGTCCATGCCGGCAGGTTCGATCGAGGGTTATTTGCCCGAAGTTCTTCAACGATCTGTTTCCATCATAGTTGTGAATTGTGAAGATTCTTCGCCCACTCATCCAGTGACGCGGGAAGTTGTCATAAGACAAAGCGACTCAGGTCTTCATCACGGCAGACATCATCGAGCCGCTGACGAACAAATTCAGCATCTACCACAATCGTTCGCGGACCGCAGTCCGGTGCCTCAAAACTAATTTCTTCCAGCAGTCGCTCCATAATCGTCTGCAGTCTTCTGGCGCCGATATTCTGAGTCGACTGGTTCACCTGAAAGGCAACGCTGGCCAGTTGATCGATGCCATCTGTCGTGAACTCCAGGCTGACATTATCGACAGACAACAGGTCGGTGTACTGTCGGGTGAGGGAACCTGATGGCTCTGTAAGTATACGGACCAGATCCTCCCGGGTCAGGTCCTGCAGTTCAACACGAATTGGAAACCGACCCTGAAGTTCCGGCATCAGATCGGCAGGACGAGAGCGGTGAAATGCTCCGGCGGCGATGAACATGATCTTTTCTGTGGAAACAACGCCGTAACGAGTACTCACAGTCGTCCCTTCGACGATTGGAAGCAGGTCACGCTGCACCCCCTGGCGAGAAACATCTGCGGACCTGGAGCCCTCGCCCGAGCTGCAGATTTTGTCGATCTCATCGATGAAGATCATCCCGGAATTTTCTGCGAGCTGGACGGCTTCTTCCTGAATGCTTTCCTTGTCCAGAAGTCCCTCAACTTCCTGTTCCATCAAATTGCGTCGAGCGTCGCGGACTGTGAGTTCACGCGAACTCTTCTGCCGTGGCATCATTTTCTCGAGCATTCCCTGCAGATCCATATCCATCTGCTCCATGCCCATGTTTGTAAACACCTGAACCGGGGAACTCTTTTGTTCAACGGCCATCTCCACGGTTCGATCTTCCAACTTCCCTGCGCGAAGCATCTGCCTGAACTTTTCAATCGTACGTTCACGGCGGGCGGATGCCGATTCCGGCGTTCTTTCTTCGACAGAAGGAGCCTTTCCCAACTCCCCGACGTCTACTTGCGGAATAGAGACTGCCTCCTCGGGCATGGAAACAGACGAGCTTTCTGATCTGTCGAAATCGTGGTCTTCGTCCAACGGGACCAGCATTTTGAGAAGCCTTTCCTCAACTCGCTTTTCGGCTTCTGCTTCCACCTCGCGCCGTCTTGTCGCTCGGACCATCCCGATCGCAGACTCAACAAGG
Organism: Planctomycetaceae bacterium; assembly: GCA_020426345.1. GTDB lineage: Bacteria > Planctomycetota > Planctomycetia > Planctomycetales > Planctomycetaceae > F1-80-MAGs062. Next base: position 2,261 of record JAGQQE010000284.1, on the reverse strand, counting down.
TCTCTGATCATACTTTCAACGTCACGACCGTAGTAACCAATTTCGGTGTACTTCGTCGCTTCGACTTTGATGAATGGAGCGCCCGTCAATGTCGCGAGGCGCCGAGTGATCTCCGTCTTACCGACACCGGTGGGGCCAATCATCATGATATTGCGGGGCGTCACTTCCTTCCGCATTTCATCCGACAATTGTAGCCAACGCCATCGATTTCGAAGGGCAATCGCCACGGCTCGCTTTGCAGCCTGCTGACCAACGATGTGCTTATCCAGGTGTTCCACAACCTGTCGGGGCGTCATTTCTGACACGGTAGTTCCTCAATGATGATGTTCTGATTGGTATAGATGTCGATCTCTGCCGCAATCTTCAGTGATTCGCGAACGATCTCAACGGCCGTCAGATCGGAATGTGCCACCAGGGCTTTGGCCGCAGCAGTTGCGTACGCACCTCCGGAACCAATCCCCACAACCCCATCGGTCGGTTGTACGACATCGCCTTGTCCCGTTAACAGCAGCGTCAATTCTGCGTCGGCAACAATCATCATGGCTTCAAGCCGTCGCAAAGCCCGATCGGTCCTCCAGTCTCGAGCCAGATCTGTCGCCGCACGAGCAATGTTTCCCGGATAGTCTTTTGCCTTCTGCTCAAATCGTTCGAGCAGCGCGAAGGCATCGGCGGTGGAACCAGCAAATCCTACGAGCACGCGTCCATCGAGCATCCGTCGGAGTTTCTTGGTATCCGATTTCATGATGGTATTTCCGTAAGTCACCTGACCATCGGATCCAAGCACAATCGAACCTTTGTGGCGGACAGCCAACACCGTGGTGGCTCTCCAGACAGGACGTTCGTCGCCCGTTTTGCTACGCATTGATATTCCCGTGGAGCTTGATTGACGAAGGTGCGCCAAAGAAGTGCGTCAGTGCACCCTGTTGCTACGAATCGCTTTTATCCTGTCCGGGACGAAATACCATTTTGCCGAAAATCATGCGCCCGGCACTGCTTTGAAGAACGCTCGTCACGATGACACTGATCTCCCTGCCGACGAGATGAGCCGCGTTCTCGCAGATCACCATTGTACCGTCGTCCAGGTAACCGACACCCTGTTGTGGCACTTCGCCTTCCTTAATGACTTTAATGTCCAGGCGTTCTCCCGGGATATAACGTGGCTTCAGGGCGTTGGAGACGTCATTCAGGTTGATCACCGGAATTCCCTGAACACTTGCAACCTTATTCAAATTGAAATCGTTGGTGATGACTCCGCCACGCAGTTGTTTGGCGAGTGCGACGACCTTCTGATCGACCGTCATCATCTTAAAGTCAGTTCGCTGTGTTTCCTGAACGCGAACATCGACATGGCGGTTTTGCTGCATCCGGCCCAGAACCTCCAGTCCACGGCGACCGCGTACGCGTCGATTCTTGTCGCTGCTGTCCGCAATGTCCTGAACTTCCGCCAGTACGAAATCCGGCACAATCAGCTGGGACTCAATGATTTGCGTTTCGATGACATCAGCGATTCGGCCATCGATCAGCGAGCTGCTGTCAACAACCAGCGGGCGACCACTTTTCAAATCCCTCTGGAACTCGACGTAAGGAATGACAAATCGAAAGTCGTCTTTGGTTTGCAGCAGCAAAGAGACGCAGAGATACGGCATGATCAGCAGCGTCATCAGGACGACTGCCGTATGAAACGGGTTCGTGACCGGAACAATCGGAGTCAATGCCTGAATCATCAGATAGGCAAGCAAGACACCAACCAGTATTCCGAAATAGACCGCCGAAATCACCTCGATCCGCTTCTTGCGAATCATCACGTCAGCAATTGTCACAATCTGGGAGAGGAACAGCAGGACAAAGAACGCAAGTCCCTTGTTCTGCTCGATGATTCTGGGCAGCATGGAATTGCCGCCCATCACGTCATCTGTTTTTATGTACGCGAGGATTGCCCCGGCACAAATGATCAGATAAAGCAGGCGCAGAATGAGCAGCAACATTTTGATTGGGCTCGTGGAATCTTCTAAGACGGGGGCGTGTCAGGCGGGATCGTTTATCACTCTTGGCATTGTGACAGAAAAGAACACGTTGGCAACCTTGTTGGCGCGGAGGACAGGTAATCCTTACTTCTCGCTCGGCTGAGTTGCATCGAATTGCTCCCAACGGCGAGAATACTTCCCGGTCCAGTGAATTTCTAACGAACAAGTGAGAACCTTGCAGAATCCTGCCCCAACGATTCAAACGCGACTCCGGTCTATGCGTCCGTTTCTTCGAGT
>JAGQQE010000283.1 GCA_020426345.1 Planctomycetaceae bacterium | reverse complement strand
TCTGGGTGCGCAGACTTGCAGTTCTGATGAAGTCATCATTGATTGATTTAACGCTGATTAAATGTGCCGAACGCAGCTGGATGCCCTGACAAGCCTCCAGAGCCACCAAATCCACCAATTCCAAAGCTGCCTCCGACTCCGATCCCACCGGCGTTGCTGCCACCGAAGCCTCCACTGCCTCCCAGGCCACCGCCGCTGAAGGAGGGGCTTCCGGAGAATCCGCCTCCTCCGAATCCACCGCCACCTCCGATGCCAGCAGCGCCGAATCCGCCGCCTCCTCCGATGCCACCAAGGCCGGGGCTAAGCCCTCCACCAATTCCACCGCCGAATCCGCCGCCCGCGGAATTATTTGAGAAGGTCTGAAATGCGACCGGGTGCCCGGTCATGCCGAGTTGGGAGTACCCAAGCATTCCCGGAGTTCCGGCCAGTCCGGGCAACTGCTGCTGCCGCAGGGCCAGTGCCTGAAGATTCTGTCCCAGTTGTTGTTCCTGCTGCATCGCGTTCAGTTGCGGTTTGACAAGTCCGTAGTAATTCATCACAGGACCAGAATTATCGCCGCTTCGGAACAAATTCAGGTAGGGGCTGAATGCAGGTGTATTAATCGGGCGCTGAATGCGATCCCCGCCAAACTGTGCCATTGTTTCCGGCATCATACATGGCAGGACGGATGTCAGAGTTGCTACGATGAACAGGCCCACTGAAGTTCGCATAATCTTCTTCCAGAAGTTCGGTTCGTGTTCAACAGCTGGCGGAGTTCGATCAGAAACCGCCGCCGTTCACATTCTGGCCTCGTTGAATTGTTCGAACAGTACCATTGCCGAGGATGGTGAATCCAAGCATTCGTTCGAATGGGGCTGTTAGTTTCGCCAGCTTCGTATCAAAGGTGATCATCGGGGATGCCTTGATGTACAGCCGGTCGCCGGGGAACAGTTGGTAGTTTGTTGCTGTCTGACCTCCCTCTGCGATGGCGTTCCAGTCGACCTTCAGAATCTGGTCGGGGCCGTCTATGACAGGAGACGGGCGAGCAACCCAGATGGAACTCTTGGACGCTACGGTCGGCAAACCCTGAATGTTAGCGATGGCATCCAGTACGGTCTCATTGCCAGTCGATGGCATTCGAACGGCCTGTGCACCGGCGCCACCTCCGTCAGCGATGACGTAGTAGACTTTGCTGTTGTATCCCAGAACATCAACATTAACCTGTGGGTTATGGATGTGCTGCGAAAGGTGTCGTTCGATAGCGGCCCGTGCCTGGTCGCGAGTCATACCCGTGACGTGAACGCTGCCATAGATGCCGAGGCCGACGGTTCCGTCCATACGCACAAGGTGCTGTCCTGCGACGATTTGCTGGTTCTGAGGCGCGGGCAGGGTGACCATGACCTGTGGCGATGTCAGTACCTGCTGCAGGTGGTTTTCCACGCGTTGCTGAATCTCTGCCAGCGGTTGTTCGGCAACAAGAACCTTGCCATATTCCGGCCCGAGATTTACGTAGCCGTCTGTGCCAATAATGTAGATGTTGTTGATCTGTTTGAACTGCTTTGAAACCGGGTCATCCTGAAGTCCCGACGGGATTGTGCGATTCACCTGAATAAGCAGTGGTTCACCAGCGTGAACGGGTGCGTGGGGAGGTCGAATATTGTTAACGGCTTCAATGAGGAGAATGTCCGGAGGTTCGATAATGTAGTCCGGCAAAGTTGCCTTTCTCAATTCCCGTGGCACATCGCAGTGCATGTTTGCAGTGGTGCAGTTGCCCTGGTTTGCGCAGGACGCCTGAGTGCAGTGGGATGCTGGCTGGCTCGCAGACGGACCACAGCTGCCGCCGATGCTGCAGCTACCCGAAGGCGGACAAGTGGATGGAGAGCATGAGTCGCAATCCGCGACTCCAAATCCATAGGTGGCGCAGCCAATGGTGGGTATGATTGCGGAGGCCACCAGCAGCAGAGACCAGGCACCGGATATTGGCACTGGATGACTGTTTTGCGAAGCAGTGTCGGTCTGCATCTTGACAGGACGCGTTGACAGCATGAAATCCTCCATGACCCTTTCAGCAACACCTTCCGTGGTGTTGATCTTCAGGCACAAATCATCATGTTCTGATGAAGTTGTTCCTTAATTTCTTGTCTCGATCCGCCATGCACATTGCAAATACATTGCCTCGAAGTGCCTGGTGACGCACTCTTTCCATCGGGATTTACTGGCCGTGATAGCGGTCCGATTGCCTCCAATTGAGTACGATCCGCACAGAGTGATTCCGGTTATTCCGTTGACAATGGTTATTCTGAATCAGCTGAAAACAGATTTTCATTCAAGTTCGTGCAATCTGCGGTTTCTGCCGAAGTCAGGGTGAGCCCGAGAGAGAATTCCGATGAAACAAATTCCGGGGGCCGTTGCAGCAGTCCTTATCCTTCTGTCCATCGGATCGGAGGTGCGTGGCCTTTCCGGGCCCGATAAGGCAGGAGAAATCGTCGCGATCGAGGATCGTGAAGCGGCGGTCCGGCAGCTGAAAGATTTCGGCGGTCTGATTGGAGAATGGCGTGGAGTTGGGCAGCCGCAACGCGGTTCGAATCGTGGTGCCTGGACAGAGAAGCTCGCCGTGGCATGGCAGTTCGAACCATCGGTTGTGATGGCTCTGAGTTCCAGCGATGGCAAACTCTTTCGAGCGTTGACGATCTCCGCCGGGCGAGCGGCAACGAACGAACCGCAGCTGAACATCCTCCTGCCGGATGGTAAAGGTGTTGACTGTGAATTGATTACCAGCGAATCCGCCACATCAAAATGGGTCTTTCGATCCGCCGATCAGGAGCCCAATGGGCAACTCCAGTATCGATGCACCATCCGCCTGCTCAGTGAAATTCGTGCGACGGTATTGCTGGAGCAGCGTTCGGGGCAGGCGTCCGTTTTTCGACGAATTGCTGAGGTCGGGTATACACGTGCCGGCGAACGACTTGCTCAGGAAGGCTCGAACGAACGGCAGTGTATTGTGACTGGTGGCAGGGGTACGATGACCGTGACATTCCAGGGCAAAACTTACTATGTTTGTTGCGATGGATGTCGGCAGGCTTTCGACGCGGACCCGCAGGGAGTAATTGAGGCCTGGCGGAAACGAATTCAGGAGGAACAGCAAGATTCAGCCGACTGAATGCCGATGATGGAAGTGTCGTCAATGTCTTCAGATGCAACCCCGACGGAGGTTCCAAAAATAATTGCGTAGGCCCGGATCATCAAAGGGTGCACGCTGGACGTGACTCGATCCTCGCCTGACTCGCTGCGTCTCCACCGTCGCAGTTCCAGAAGACATGATTATCGAAAGACCGCAGATGGGAAACCACTGCGGTCTTTTGTTTTGCCTGGTTGCAGTCTGTCTGGTTTTCAGCGGCCTGTTAAGCGGCTCGCCTGAGATCAGGAGCTGAGTCTGTTCGAGATGGATCCGTGTGAACCGATCCGCGTTCCGCATCTTTGTTTCGAAGTTGTGCCAGCTGCGGTGGTTCCGGGAAGTCTTTGCGTCCCATTGCTTTTTGAGCCAGTGTCAATGCTGTGCGAAAAATGATTCCCAGGTCTCCCACCATTGTTGCACGATCCTGATACTCCAGATCAATTGCCATCTTCACGGGCAGGAGCCGTGTGACATAGAACTCTTCGGCTTCTCCATCTGCCAGTAATTGTTCGCCGTGCGTGTAGTAGCAGATGCTTCCGGGGCTCGAGAGACCTGGTTTGACCGCCAGAGAACGGAGATAATCTGGTGTGTAATACTTTTCAACGATATCCGGTGCTTCAGGACGAGGGCCAATGATCGCCATGTCGCCTTTCAGGACGTTGACGAGTTGAGGGAGTTCATCAATCTTCAATGCTCGCAGAATGCGACCCACGGTAAATACGCGAGGATCGTTCGACGCTGTGATGGAACTTCCGGCCACCGTGCGGCAATGCATGGTGCGAAGTTTGTACATCGTAAACAGTTGCCTGTTTCTTCCAACTCGGTTGGCTTTGTAGAAGACGGGGCCGGGGCTCGACAGGCGTATGCCGATCGCCGCTGCAAGCATGATGGGAGCGATCAGAAAAAGGGCAGTCGCTGCTATGGTGATGTCAAACAACCGTCGGGCCATGACGTCTGCTTCCGTGCGGGATGAAATTGATGAGCGTCAAATCGAACTCGGCTTCATTGCCAAACTCGTCGGGCCGCGATTCTACCGCAGCTGGCCGGATGATGACCACAGAAGTTTTTCACCAGACTCTGCCCGAAAACACGGTGCGTTTTGGTCCCCCACCGTCCATTTCTTCTGATTTTTCGACTTCAGTACAGGCATTCTTCCTGCATCCGATTTGCCAAAATCTCGCCCCCATCATTCTTGTCTTCGTTCTTCAGGGTTGCATGGGCTGGGCTATTCGGCATCGCATGACAGAGCAGCACCTGAATCAGGGCAATTTTTTGTTTTTTCGTAAAGCTTTGCCGCTCTTGTTGCCAGTTTTTCCAGGTTCATAGGTCGGATTTGGTTCTGTTGGCATCTGCGCATTTACGGCCTGCTGCCAGGCAAGCAGATCCCGAATCAGCTCGTCGCGTTTTGTAGCGTCCGAAGATGCGAGGTTGGTGTGTTCTCCCTGATCCTTCGCGATGTTGTAGAGTTCCACAGCATTGTTCGAAGTGATCTTCTCGTGGCCGCCATCCAGCTGCCATTCTTCATGAAAGAGATGAAGCTTCCAGTCTCCCTTACGAATCACAGAGACAGGCCGTGTGCGGAAACCAAGCTGAACGTCACCTTCTCGTCCGCGAATGACAGGGCCATCAAGGTAACCTGGGAAATGCCAGAAGACAGACTTCCGCGTCAGAGTGCCAGCCTGGCTGAGCAATGGACGCAGATCTTCGCCATCCAGTTCCTTTTCAGGAGGAATCCCAGCGGCAGCAAGAAATGTTGGATACAAGTCGACATTGATCACCGGAACGCTGCATTCTGAACCTGGCATTGTGACTCCGGGCCACCGGACGATGAATGGTTCCCGAATGCCGCCCTCGTAATAGCCTCCCTTATTGCCACGAAGCGGTTCCTGCGAAGATTGTTGCGTGCCACCGTTGTCACTTGTGAAAACAACCAAAGTGTTCTTCGCGATGTCTAATTGCTCCAGTTTCGCCAGCAATTGTCCAACGCCCGCGTCCAGATCATAGAGGCAGGCTGCATACATGGCGTGGCTGTGCTGCTGCCCTTTGGCCTTCTTCTGGAATTGTTCGAGCGTTTTGGGTCTTGCTTCCAGGGCTGTGTGGATGGCATGGTGAGCGACATAGGCAAAGAATGGTTTGCCTTCTGTATGGCTTTTTTCCATGAATTCCCCGGCGGCCTTCGTGATTGAAAAGATGCCCTTTGGATCATCAGGTATGTCACGTTTTGCGTTAGGGTTACCACCGCGAGAATCAAAGACAACGTCGAACCCCTGTTCTTCAGGTTTCGCACCGTCCGCTCCACTCAGGTGCCATTTGCCGAAAATCCCGGTGGCGTACCCGCCGCCTCGAAGTGCATCTGCCATCGTGATGTTATCGACTGCCAGCCCCGACTTATTCGGGATTGAGACCAGTCTTTGTGATCGCTTCGGGCCCCGATCTGTACTGCCAACGGCATAAACGTGATGACGTGGCGTGTACGTTCCTGACAAAAGGCATGCCCGACTCGGCGCGCAATTGCCCGCTGCCGCATAACCATGATGAAAGACCATTCCTTCCGTTCTGAACTTGTCGATAACGGGCGTTTCGTAAAAGTCCGTCCCGTTATAGCCTACATCCCGCCACCCCAGATCGTCTGCAAAGATCAGGAGGATGTTCGGTCGTGACGTCTGCTCTGCAGCGTTTGTACGCATGTCGTCGACAGTGCAGAGGCACGTAATCAGGCCAAGCAGCCAGAGAACACGCAATCTCGCCTGAGGGCTTTTTTGATGGTGATCTTCCACGTTGGTGTGCTTTGTTGGTGTCAGCTTCATTGGCTCGTGCTGCTTTCCGTTGGGGGCGGTGCATTCGGGGGGAGTGAAGGAAAAATCTGTCGGTAGAGTAGGGACGTTGATCCAATCCGCAGAAGATTTCAATGGACAGCGATTGTGAGTCGCAGCCAATAACAGATTCCCGTCATCCATCCGATCCCGGACTCGCGGTAAAGATCGATTACAGAGCTGTGCCCTGCGTTGAATGCTGACCGACTTGCTGCGTTGCTTTGGCATGGATTTTCCCTGTGACAGATGGATCGTCGCACCGTCTGCCATGTCGCATTTCTGCCGCGAGGAATGGCATCTGCGTAGCCTTGGTTGTGGAGAGAAAACCGGTCGAAGAGATGGGTCTCGAAACCCGTCCCAATCGTTCGAATGAAAATCCGGGATTCGTACATTTTTGGAAAGTGATTTGGGTGACCTTTCTGCCCTGTGAATGGCTTTGATTTGCGATGGCTGCCCGGGTGAGCTTCAATACGAGGCAAACTGCCAGGTTTGTTCTTTACGCCCCCGAAATTTGGAGCCCACCTCACTATGTCTGCATTCAGGTTACTCACCCAATTGACGATCGTGGTTGTCTTATCGTGTCTGGAAGCCAGAACGAATGCCGAAACGCCAACACCCCCCAAAGGCTTCAGGGCCATCTTTAATGGCAACGATTTGACCGGTTGGTACGGCTGGAATCCTCACTTGTCTGCGAAGCTGGAAGGGGAAAAAAAAGAGGCCAGCCTGGCGCAGCAGCGAAAAGAATTTCCAGACCATTGGCGGATCGAAAATGGTGAGCTGGTGAATGACGGCCACGGTCCCTATGCCACAACGGAAGAAGACTTTGGTGATATCGAGCTTCAGCTGGAGTACAAGACTGTTGCAGGAGCGGACAGCGGGATCTATCTGCGCGGGACACCGCAGGTTCAGATCTGGGATTGGAATCAGAAGTTTGATCCACGTCGTCCAACACGACTGCCTCACATGGGTTCCGGCGGACTTTTCAATAATACGCCGGGGACACTTGGGCGCGACCCTTCGCTGGTTGCTGACAAGCCGTTCGGTGCGTGGAATCAGTTTCGGATTCGTCAGATTGGTGCCCGCACCTGGGTCTGGCTGAACGGCCGCGCGGTCGTCGAAGGCGCCATCATGGAAAACTACTGGGATCGAACTCAGCCATTGCCGGAACGCGGTCCCATCATGCTGCAGACGCACGGTGGTGAAATACGATGGAGAAATATCTTTGTCCGAGAGATCTCAAAGGCTGAAGGTCAGCGAGTGCTTGCGGCATTCAATCCCCTGCCAGATCCTACGGCGTTCGATGTTTCGTATGGTCCTCACGTGAAGCAGCGCATTCACTTCTGGAAGGCGGAATCAGAAAAGCCGACGCCATTGTTGTTTTTTATTCATGGTGGAGGCTGGCAGGGTGGGGGACGTTTGTCAGGCCTGACAAACGTATTGCCCGAAATGCTGAAGAACGGGATTTCCGTTGCCTCTGTGGAATATCGATTTATCAAAGAAGCGACGGAAGATGGTGTGGTTCCGCCAGTCAAGGCGCCGTTGCATGACGCTGCCCGGGCGCTTCAGTTTGTGCGAAGCAAAGCAGCCGAATGGAATATCGACAAAGCACGCATTGCAGCATCGGGTGGATCTGCAGGTGCCTGCTCCAGTCTTTGGCTGGCCTTTCATCCGGATATGGCCGATCCAGCCAGCGAAGATCCTGTTGCCCGTGAATCGACCCGCCTGCTTTGTGCGGCAGTCAATGGGGCTCAGACAACGCTCGATCCGAAGCAGATGAAAGAATGGACTCCCAATAGCCGTTACGGCGGGCATGCATTTGGTTTTGCTGGTGATCCTGCAAAAAAACTGTCTCAGTTCGATCAGTTCCTCGCCGAACGTGACAATATTCTTCCCTGGATTGCAGAATACTCTCCCTACGCCCTCGTTTCGTCTGACGATCCGCCCGTCTATTTGTACTTCAGTGCTCCGCCCGCTTTGGGGCAGGACCAGAAGGATCCAACCCACACCTCCAACTTTGGTGTGAAGCTTCAGGAACACTGCTCCGACAACGGAGTCAAGTGTGAACTGGTTTATCCCGGGGCTCCTGATGTGACGCACGAAACGACCACCAGCTATCTGATCAACGCGCTGACGGGAGATCCGTAAAGGGATCCGGATGGTAATGTCCTTCAGAACAATCAACTGAAGATCGCAGTGTCATCACAGCACAGTGTCATCACAACGCTGTGTCATCACAACGCTGTGTCATCACAACGCTGTGTCATCTCAACGCAGTGTCATCTCAACGCAGTCGCACCACGA
>JAGQQE010000282.1 GCA_020426345.1 Planctomycetaceae bacterium | reverse complement strand
TCGGACTGCTCGTGACCCCCAAATGGCGACCAGTCGGCTGGGCAAGTCCGAGCGTTCAACTCTACTCCTCGCAATGGCACGAAGCTCTCGCCAGGCTTGATCTTGGGTGCAAGCAGCTTCGCAACGTCTGGTTTCATTTCTCGATCTCCATCAGGCCGGTGTCCAGTGTCTTCGCGTTGCTGCCATGCGAGAGTCTCGACGATTGGGCAGGCGACAGCTACGAGCTCCTGCACGGTCTGGTCAAGGGACGGCGGACTTCGGACAACATGGGCGCACGAAGATACCGACAACGTCTGATGGATTAGTTCCACATCCACGTCCCAGCCGTTGTTGAGTTCGTTTCGGATCATCTCATCGGCGAGCCGGACTAACGGTTCTTCGCGGAAGCGTGTGGGTACTGGAGTGTTGAAGAATGCGGACGTGCCGGGTTTTCTGGGGCGGTGTTTTCTGGCAGGAAAGCGACCACTCGGGAGTCACCGGCATGTCCGCGGGAGCAGTTTATCAGGCGTTGGGGCTGCATGGGTACGAGGTCTCGGAAGTGCATGAGGATCAGGACGAGCTGCTGATCCTCGTGGCTTGGCCGCGGGAGCAGTGGCGGTGTCCGGCGTGCGGCTCGCGAGAGGTGCACTGTCACGACAGGAAGACGCGGCTGTGGCGGTCCGCTCCGGTGGGGCTCAAGGCGACGCGCGTGGTCATGGACGTGCCACGGCTGCGGTGTCTGACGTGCAGCGCGGTACGGCGTCATCAGCCAGCGTTCGCCAGCGGTCAGATACGGCACACGCTGTCGTTCGAGCGGTACGTGGCCCAACTGCTGAAGTACCTCACGATCCAGGATGTGGTGCGGCACCTGGGCATCTCGTGGCACACGGCGATGGAGATCGACCAGCGGCGGCTGGCAGCGCTGCCGCGGCCAAAGCTCTCCACGCTGAAGCGTCTGGCGATTGATGAGATCCACTCGGGGAAGCGGCACGGGTTCCTGACGATCGTGCTGGACCTCGACAGCGGCGTGGTGGTGCATGTCGGGGACGGGAAGGGCGAAGCGTCGCTGAAAGGCTTCTTTCGCCGGCTCAAACAGGCGCGGGCGAAGATCGAGGCGGTGGCCATCGACATGTCCGGCGGTTACGTCGCAGCGCTGAAGAAACATCTGCCGGACGTGCCGTTCGTGTTCGACCGGTTCCACGTGGTGAAGCTGATGAACGAGAAGCTCACGGACCTGCGGCGCGACCTGTTCCGGGAAGCCACCGACGTGTTGCAGAAGCAGGTGCTCAAGGGCACGCGATGGCTGCTGCTGATGGGCTCCGACACGCTGGACTCACCGCAGCGGGTCGCGCGCCGCAGGCCCGGCCAGCCGAGCGATCGTGAGAAGCTCGACGCGGCGCTGAAACTGAATGAGCCACTGGCGACGGCTTACTACCTCAAGGAGAAGCTGCGACTGTTCTGGGATCAGTCAGACCGCGAGGCGGCCGAGCGTTATCTCGACGAGTGGTGCCGGCAGGCCGATTCGTCCGGCATCCGCGTCCTGCACACGATGGCGAAGACGCTGCGAACGCACCGGTCTGGCCTGCTCGCCTGGTACGATCACGCGCTCTCCACCGGTCCGCTGGAAGGCACGAACAACAGAATCAAACTGCTCCAGCACCGGGCCTACGGATACCGCAACAAAGAACACTTCCGCCTGAGAATCCTCACCCTCCATCACACCAGACACCGACTCACTGGATGAACCCAGTACCCACACGCTTCCGCAAAGAACCGGACTAACTGAAGCCATCTGTTCGCAAAGAGACCATTCGGTTGATTGTTAGGCTCTCAGCCATCAACGCCTCCGCGTCGGCTGCGGCCTGCGCAAACTGGTTCCCAGTTGGTTCGACCATTACTGCTCTCCCAAGTTCGGTTGTGTTTGTGTCTGCGCAACTGTAACCCTTACCTGCTAAGCCGGAGCCAGGACTGGAGTTGCATTTTGCAGACCGGGAGCCCGGACTTCCGCACGGAAACATTCCGAACGGCAGCCACAATTCAGTTGCCACACTGATAGCAGTATTTACTGAACTGGATTTGGGCTTGCCTTTTGGTTTTGTTTCCTCATAGGCGGATTCCTGTGTCGGACGGATCGCACCGGGTGTCTCTGCTTCGCTGCGGAATAAATCTCCCGCCTACCCTCGCCGATTGCGAGAGGCTGGTTGTGCGGTAGCACAAGCATGTTGAAGTAGAAACCAGATACTCAGTAGGAAGAACCAACAGAGCAATGGTTATCGAGCTGGCAAACATCAGCGAGCTTCCTCCAGTTCTCGGTGCCACGAACTCCTCGCACGACTAGCTACTTCGAGCATGCCCTTATGAGTGACGTTGCGGAAACCGGCATGGCGCGACATATCAACAACTCGATCAACAACTTCTCGTTCTACGTTTCTCATGAGAGCAGGCCCTTGTGCCTGAAGCCAACCAGTACAGCGTCGAAGTGCGTTCTCCGCTGGAAATGGCGCTTCATTGGCAACCTGAAGACCAATGGTCAGAGTCTCGAAGGCAGGTTCCGGTATGGAGAAGGTCAGGAGACCATTCTGCCAGCGCGGTATCAGTCCCAGGAACACCTTGTTGTATTCCGGGTCTCTGAGGTCCTGTGGCTGGCCATCTTCTCCCTTGAGTTGGAAGCTGGCTGCTTCGAGAGCCTCACTTGCCATTGAGAGGGTTCTGACGCCCTCACTTACGTCCGAGCATAGATACGCGAGGTTGTCCACGTATCTGAGACTCGGCGTGTTTCCCGTTCTGTCCGTCATGGGCAGGTCGAGAACATGATGGAGCAACAAGTCCATCGCGATCGGACTGATTGGCGATCCTTGAGCCAGTCCGATCCCCGTGCCGAGGGAATCATTCCCTCGGATGATTCGTTCAATGAGTTCCAATAAACGCTGACTGTGAATGTGGTGTCGATGCCAGGCCATCACGTCGTCGAGTCGCGCGTAGTCGAAACATTTTCTGATGTCGTCTGTGGCAAACACGTAGCGGCGCTGTTCTTGGATCGTCCAGTGCATTCTGGCAAAGATTTGCCGGGAACTGAGGGCGATCAACCGTTCATTCCAGAATGGCTTGAGGCAATTCAGCAGCGCCTTGGCCACCGTGCGGTCCATGAACCGGAACAGAGCGAGGTCTCTTGTGCCACCAGTATTCTTGGCAACAGTGCAAATTCTTGGCTCGTAAGGTTGGTAGCTGCCGTCGATGAGCGTTTCTGAGACCTTACGAAGTATCGGCCGGAGTTCGTTCTCCGAGAAGTGCGAAGGGCGAAACCCATCGGTGCCAGCACCGTGGCCGCCATCTTCTTCGAGTAGTTTGAACGCGAGGTAAAGGTTGTCCGCCGCTGCGAACTTAGAGATTTTGAAATTGGCGGGATTCTTGACGTAGTACTCGGCGCTCTCGGAGGCAAACCATCGGTCACGTGCATTGGTTCGCGAGCGGCGTCCTTTCGGCAGTCGGTAACGTGCGTAGGCGAGGGCCGGATTTCCACTTTCCGTTGTCATTGGGAACCTCCTTCATCACGAAGGAAACGCTCAATGCGTCCGATGGGAGTTGGAGTGCCGACACGGAAAACGTCGCGGGCTTCGAGGTGACGAAAGCGACGCATGCTCCACTGTCTCGCAGCCGGAGCGAATATGTCGAGAAAATCGACAATCAGCATCGGGCGGTCCGGGTCGGATTGGCTGAACATCCAAGAGGCCGGAATGGCTGCTACTGAGGTTCCGCCACTGGCCCAGATCACGACATCAGAATGGTTGCCACCGAACGACTTTGCTTCTTCCGCTACCACAATCTGTTGGTCACCAGGCAACCACCGTTTGGAGTCCGTCTTGATGCGACGACGAATCTGCGGTGAGATGTCATGCAAATTATTGTTGTTTCCGGCGATGATGGGCCAGTCGGGCAGCCGTTTGCCGAGCTGGATGGCGTGGTCGAGCCGATCAACCGCGATCGTGACGTTGAGTTGATCTCGACAGCGATCACTCAACCATCGTCGGATGTCACGGAACTTTGAGTTGTTCAAAGGGCTTCCGAAACGGAGCGCCTTGGCGAGGCGGCAAATCGTGGCGTTGCGAGCATGGTGATGCGTGTACGCCGCCATTGAATTGACTGAGGCCGCCGGTCGTCTGCCGGGTACGGTGGGCTTCATCCAGACTGCGTTTCGAGGTGCATCCCCACCCTGGCGGACCTTCGCATAGTGGACTGGTCGCCGGACTCGCTCTCGGCTCATGAGGTCGATTTGACTGAACCCGAAGACCTGGTGCAGCCGCGCTTGCTCGTATGGTTTCAACTTGCGATTCGCGTCAACGAAGCCAAAAAGCCGGAATCGAGCATCGACCTGAGTCAATACATTTTGCATCGTCCCATGGGGGCAGTGCAGAGCGTCCAGGAGCAGCACAATGTCGCACTTTTCGGAATCAAGATCAGCAGCTGCGATTGGTGTGCTGAGCAGTAACTTTGGAAAGTCTTCATTTTCCGGTGGCGAAAACCGCTCACCGTCCGAAACGAGTGCAAGTTGCTCACCAGACGATGTCATGCGCAGACTCAGTAGCTTCGGGATTTCTGCTTGAATTTGGCTGAGTGCTTGTACTCGCCCCAGAATCAGGATTCGACTGGACGGGAACGCAGCTCGTACATCAGCCACGACCTCGGCTGGACTGCAAGAGCGCGGCATGCGAATTAGACCACGTGGGTGGTCCGATAGAAATCGTGGCAAGGCTCGGTACGACAAGCGATCCAACGCAGAGGGATCAGGAAGCACGGCGATTCGAGTGTGGCATCGTCCTTGTAGGTGGATTTCGCACTTGTTTGCCAGGTAGTCGAGCAATTCGATCATACCTGCGTTGGCGACACGGTCATCGAGTTCGATGCCACCGCTCCGCACCACAACCTGTCCTCGGAGTAGCGATTCCCGAATCTGCTCGACGTTGTAGCCGTGGTCAGGATCGCTGGTTGCGACGCGCTTGCGAGCACTTGCATTTGACCCCAAGAGTCCGAATGCGTCATCGTCCAGCGAGATCACATGGCCGTCGCGGAAGTATTCCAGAGTGGAAGGTGAAGTGAGCTGCATTCGGCTTCGCCAATTCTGCTATTCGGTAAATTTTTACCGCGCGTTGCCGGACAAATTGTCCAGCTTCGAGCGGCGTTTCGTTGTTGTCTGAATTTCCTTGATGTCCTGCTGCTTCAAATCACGCTTACGCTCCGTCCAGGCCGTCATGAACTTGGTGGCATCATCAAGCAGTTCAACCACGTCCCGACCTCGCACCTGCAATCGGTCGAGAGATTCAATGTTGGTGCGGACCGCTGCCAGGTTGCGATTGAAGAACCCCAGAAGTTCTTCTCCAAGCTCAGTCGGAGTCCTGGGCTTATTGGATTTGATGATTCCAAAGGACCGGAGCACGTCGGGAATGTTTTCAGCTGTTCGGAGAGCCTCGAAGGCCTCCTGCTGACGTTTTTTCGGTAGCCGAAGGATCTTCTCGCCCTGATCCTTGTTGAGTTGCCTGGTTGAGATCAGGTCCTGGATGTCTCGCGGAAGTTGAAGCAACCGTTCGAGGCGATCGAGCGAGCGACCTGATTTGCCACAGTTCAGATGAGCGGCCAATTGATCACGAATGTCGCCGGTTCCTTCGTCTTCCACTCGTCCTGATCGCTTGAGTTCCCGATAGCACCGGGCAAGGGCCAGATCATCGAGTTGCTGCCTCTTGATGTTGTCATTGATGAGTTCAGCAACTGTTTCCGCGCTGTGTGGATCGCTGAGGTCATGCCTGACGATGGCATTCAGCTCTTTCCAGCCCAACCGCTTCGCAGCCGCGACCCGGCGGTGCCCACGGATGAGGGTTCCGTCTGGAGTAATGTGGATCGGCTCCTGCTGACCGCGCTGTTTGAGGTCTGCGGCAAGTTCATCAAGTTGAACATCGCTCGGGGACGTGAAGAACTCGTGCTGACGTGGATGTTGCCTAAGACGATCCAGCTCAACTGATTCGACTTTCCGTTTACTGCCCATGGTACGCCTCCCGGCACGACGACGAATGTTTCGCCAAGTTGACTTGCACATTGAAGTTTCTACAATGTACACGTCAAAAAGTCAACGTGGAGGTGACGGATGGCGGACGTAACATCACGAGACATCATGCAAGCGGCAGGTATTTCCAACGTGGCAACACTCGTTCGTTGGCATGGAAAGGAAGGTCTGATCCCGCCACCGGATGTGCGTACTCACCCAAACGGGCGAGGGAAAATGGCGTACTGGCCCGAGTGGGTGCTTGAGCGCTGCTTGCGTATCAAGCAGCTACGCAAAGAAGGGAAAAGCCTTGCTGAGATTCGTCAGTTGCTTGGGGACGACTGGAAAAAGGCAGAGCGCGAGCATCAGCGACGGTACGTGTTCTCCGAAGTCAGCCACCGCATGGACGTTCGAGCCGCCCATACCAACTTGCAAAAGGCTGTTGAACAATTCCTGGCAACGTGGATCAAGGAACGTCGGGCTGCGAATATAAAGAGTTCTGTCCAAACCATCACCGTTGAAGTGATGCAGCGAGCGATTGAGCTGATCGAACAGGGGGTCAATCCCGTTCTCATCGTGACAGCCGACAACATTCTGGTGACGGCTGACTTTGCCGTCAGCGTACAACTCGCCTCATTCGACTCCATAGAAGACGCATTCATGGTGATCCCCATTTGGCGTGAGCTGTCAGCGTACGCAGCGAGCATCTCCAAGTTGCCCAAGTGCCCAGCGGTGCAGCCAATTCCCCGAGTGAGGGCAGCAGTTGGCGCGGGTACACAAGAACGATTGGTATGCGTCATGTCCTCGTGGGACTTTGAGATGGAAGCTCCCAAAGTGCGGCGCAAGAGCAAGAAAGATTAGGATCGACTATGGAACAGGCCCGCGAAACACCAGTGCAACCGACGGGACGCCAATGGCCTTCGCCGTTCACACCGACCCCGGCACCGCCCGTATTGCCGCCACCACAGATCGTGACACAAGACGAGTTGCAGCGACTCCAGGTTCTGCTCCACCAGCGTCGCGAGGCCGAACGACTCCGAAAGTCGATCCTTGAACGTCTGGCAGACGGCGCGGCCACCGAGGACGGACGCCTCACGGCCCGCATTCGCCAGAGTAGCTGTCGCAGGATTTCTCGGTCCGCGCTGGTGCGATTATGGGGCGAGGAATACGTCGAAAGTCTCCGGCGGCAAATCCCCGAGACCCCTCAGGCTCACCTCGTGATCGAGGATCAGTCCTGCATAGCCGATCTGTAATGGTTGGCTCGATGGGCCCTGACCTGCCAGGGTATTAGGAAGGAATGCGTTTGAGTCTGATAAGCGAAACTCCGGTGGGGCATACGTGTCGGTGAGAAACAGGCTGGATGAAGTACCTCATACCAACACGCCCCCTGTCGAAATACGACAGGCCCGTAACGCGATAAACGACGTTCTGAACCACCAGGGGAAAGCGATTTCGAGGGCTTTGGGGCTTTGAGTTCGTGGCTGGAAGGGCTATTCGCTCTGTCCGTCTAGCGACCGCCAACACGCGTTCATAGCCATAAGTAACGCCGAATGCATAGCTTGCGGCGCAGTGGCTGCGTTGAATGACGCACTCAGCTTGAGGTCGCCTCCCCCAAAAATTGGCTTCCAATGGGCGCCGCGACTCCGTAACTCGCTCGCAAACATCGCTACGTTCCTCGCGAGCTATGCTCACCCTTCTCCAGCTCAGACCGCTTGTGCCTTCATTGCGAACGCCAATTCGGGCTGGTGACTCCCGAGCCGTTCGAGCTCGATTCCCGCGAAGTGACTTCCGGGGTTTGTTCCGTGCTGGCGCGAGCCGCCTGCCCGACCGCAGGGTCAGGAGCAGTCGAAAGCATGTCGTGAACAAGCAGGGTTGTCGGCAAGTTCAACCTCACTGCAACCGCGACGTGCGACGAGCATTCTCAAGCGTCACCAACTGGTCGGGATTCCCCGTTCCGATTGAGACACGATGCTTTGCAGGGTATGATTTCGGGATGTAGAAATTCAGCGGCCTTCATCGTGTGGGTCGCCACCGCCAAGCCAAAACTTTGAGGATTTTGACCGTCCAGAATCCGGGTTCGTCACCCGATGAAAAATAATTGTCGCGAGAGCGGCAAGCTGTTGTCTCCTCCTAAAACCGCCAACCTGAGCCCTCGGGCTCTTGGAAGTACAGACACGGCACTTGGACCGCGCTCCCGTTGCGAACGGGAGCGTCGGCCAGTGTTGGTCTGTACGCCCCTTGGCGGGGGTTGGAGGAGCGACC
>JAGQQE010000281.1 GCA_020426345.1 Planctomycetaceae bacterium | reverse complement strand
ATCCCGAACAGCGATGTAGGCCTTGATTTGTCCCGGTCGGTCTTCATAGCGAGCGTTGGGGGTGTAGGAGTGATTGTAAAGCGACCCATAGCCCAGCGCGACGGCAACGGTTTTCTTTGTCCATTCAAAGACATAATGCGATAAGACGCTCTCAATCGTATCGTCCAGAACTTCGCCGGCAGGCAGAACAAGGACCGGAGCGATTTCAATCACGGTATCTCTGGGAATGAATTGTGTCGCGAAGACGCCGCGTCCCTTGGATCGGGTGCGGCGGATTTCAATCATAGGACTTTGGCGAGTGGGCATTTATGTTGCCTGAAAATGGGAGTTGAAACGATTCAGCAACCCTGCTGAATCCGGAGGCTGGCATCCGGGTACGGGTAACTCAGCCGAGGATTGGTAGAGTTCATCAGGGCAGGCGATGACGGATGATTCCATTAACCATTGTGGTGACAACCCGGCCTCGAACCTGCCATTGATCGAATGGAGTATTTCGGCTTCGCGAATGAAAGGCTTCGGCGCAAATTGTCCAACGGACGTCCGGTTGAATGATGGTGATATCTGCGGCCTTCCCTGTTTGTAACTTGCCGTGATCAAGACCGAGTACAGCGGCCGGGCCGGTGGTGAGTCTGGCAATCAGTTCAGGCCACGTTAAATGCCCCGGCTCGATCAATGCCTGTATGCAGATGGGCAGGAGTGTTTCGAGCCCACAGATCCCCGGCGGGGCCACATCGAGCTCAACGGCTTTTTTCTCAATGGCCAGCGGTTGATGATCGGCTGAGATTGCAGCAATCGTGCCGTCTTTCAGACCCTCAATCAATGACGCGATGTGGTCGGCTGAACGAAGCGGTGGATTGCAGCGATAAAGTGTATCGAACGATTCCATGACGTTGTCTGCGAGGAGCAGATGATGGGGAGTGACATCTGCAGAGACGCGAATTCCCCGAGACTGGGCGATGCGAATCCTTTCCACGGCATCGCGAGTTGTCACGCACATCTGGTGGATGCGGCCGCCGGTCAATTCCGCCAAAGCAATATCGCGCCCGGTCATGATATCCTGAGCGGCGGCCGGAACACCACGAAGGCCAAGTCGCGTCGACTGGAAGCCTTCGTGCATCACACCGCCGTCAGCAAGTTCGGGGACGATGGCGAAGTGCAGGATCGGACGGTCAAACATCCGGGTATATTCAAGAGCCCGACGCATGACTTCTGCGTTGGCGATTGGCAGCTTGCCATCCGAAAATCCAACCGCTCCGCCTTCGCAGAGCTGACCGATTTCGGCGAGCTCCAATCCTTTGCTGCCTTTTGTGACAGCCCCAATAGGAAAAACCCGGCAGTTGTTGGCTCGGTCGGCCTGCAATCGGATGAATTCGGCCGACGAGCGATTATCGACGACCGGATCTGTGTCGGGCATTGCCGCAATCGTGGTGAATCCACCCGCGAGAGCTGCCGCTGTGCCGGTGATTGTGCATTCGTCTTCTTCAAAGCCGGGTTCGCGGAGAGAGACGTGTGTGTCAATAAAACCTGGACAAACGATGTGGTCTGCGGCGTCAATGATCTCAATTTCCGGGCGACCTTCACCGGCATTCACACTGATTTCGGACACACGGCCGTTTTCGATCAGGACATTTGCGATGGCGTCGTGCCCGGATGCCGGGTCAATGACGCGGCCGCCTCGGATGAGCGTCGTTGTCATGCCACACCTCCCTTTTCGTTCAGGGAGCGGTTGCGTGCGGCCGCGGCAACTGGCCGTTCTGTCCCCATCGCTTCGCGAGCCAGCAGAGAAAGACATGCCATTCGCACCAGCAGCCCGTTCGAAACCTGTTGCAGGATGGCAGAATGCCGACCATCGGCTACTTCCGGTGTTAGCTCCACCCCGCGATTAATCGGCCCCGGCGCCAGCACCAGAAGTTCTTTTCGACCGCGTCGAATCCGATCTCCATTCATCCCAAACAAGTGTGCGTACTCCGGGATCGACGGGAAGAAAGCTCCTCGCTGTCGTTCGAACTGAACTCGCAGCAGATTCACGACATCAACTTCCGGAAGAATCTTGTCCAGGTTGTAGGCGACTTCGACTCCCAGTCGCGTGATTTCAGCAGGAATCAGCGTTGCCGGGCCGCAGACAATCACTCGGGCTCCCAGCTTCAGCAATCCATGGATATTGGACATCGCGACGCGACTGTGCCGGATATCACCGACGAGTGCGACGGTCAGGCCCGCAATACGGCCAAGTCGCTGACGAATGGTGAGCATGTCCAGCAGGGCCTGAGTCGGATGTTCGTGAGTGCCGTCGCCTGCATTTAAAACGCCGGCCTGCAGATGACGAGCCAGCAGGTGTGGGGCTCCCGGCGTTCGATGACGGCACACAACCAGGTCAACACTCATGGCTTCGATGGTGAGTGCGGTGTCGATAAACGTTTCACCCTTGGAAAGGCTGCTGGTGCTGGCGTGGAAGTCGACCGTATCCGCGCCCAGCCTTCGGGCCGCAAGGTTGAAGCTTGTTTTCGTACGCGTGGAGTTTTCGAAAAACAGATTCGCGACAACGATTCCACGCAGCAGATCAAGTTTGCCTGACCCACCGCTGGTAACGCGATCAAAGTGATCGGCCAGATTCAGGATCGTCAGGATCTGATCTGCCGACAGTTTTTCCAGTCCCAGCAGATGCCGTTCGCCCCACGGACCCGTCATGGGCAATTCTGACAAGAGCATTGTGTCCCCGAGTCGCTCGCAAGCCCATGGAGCCGTCTTCCCGGACCGCCTCAGAAAGCGCCACTCCCAAGCGAAGCGAATCTAATTCAGCACAATCACAACTGCAATTCATGCGGGACGAAGAGCGGAATGAAAACCCAAAAGGCCAGGGGTTTTGCATGATTGAGACCACCTTGCCTTTATCACTCACCATCTCTTCACTTCAAACCCGGACATCGATTTCGCTATCAACTTCGTTTCCCGAATGAGTGGCAGTTGTTCGAACATCCTTTTAGACTCGACCACTGAAGATAAATTCCCGCACCAGAATTTCACGGCACACGATTGCACATGTAAAACAGGGAGCCAAAACGGTACGGTCCCTGCCCCAGCGTGCATTCATGTCATCGATTCTGGTTCTGAAAACCGATTCCAGTCACAAGAGGATTGAATCTATGTCTCTGAGATTTGCTGTTCGTTCCATGATATGCGTTTGTTTGCTGAGCGTCCTTCCACTCACCGGTACGGCAGACGAAACGGTCACCACGCCTCAGTCTGCCGCGGCCAGCCCTGAAAAGTTTAAGGTGAAATTCGAAACCACCAGGGGAGATTTTGTTGTTGAAGTGACACGATCGTGGGCTCCAGTCGGCGCGGACCGGTTTCATGAACTGGTTCAGGCTGGATTCTTCGACGAGGCTGGTTTCTTCCGCGTCGTCCCGGGCTTTGTCGTGCAGTTTGGATTAAATGCCGATCCAGCCGTTCAGGCGAAATGGACAACTGCAAAAATCAAAGACGATCCCGTAACTCAGAGCAACAAACGCGGGTACCTGACCTTTGCAACAGCCGGCCCTAACAC
The DNA here is from genome assembly GCA_020426345.1 of Planctomycetaceae bacterium. Classification (GTDB taxonomy): domain Bacteria; phylum Planctomycetota; class Planctomycetia; order Planctomycetales; family Planctomycetaceae; genus F1-80-MAGs062. The sequence continues at coordinate 4,734 of JAGQQE010000281.1, read as the reverse complement.
ACGTACGACGCAATTGTTTATCAATTTCGACGACAACTCACGGCTGGATCAGATGGGCTTCGCTCCGTTCGGGCTGGTCGTGGAAGGGATGGACGTCGTGGACAAAATCAATTCCGAATATGGTCAGAGCCCCAATCAGGGCCGCATTACCGCCGAGGGCAATGCGTATCTGAAAGCTCGTTTTCCGAAACTGGATTACATCCGGAAAGCGACCATCGTTCCAGCGGCCGAATAATCTGCTCCGACCGACAATTGAACAGCCCCCGGTGAGGCATTTCTTGCCGGGTGGCTGTCTCGTATTTCAAACTGTGCCTGCCTCGCCGTGGGGGCGAGCCGAGCCTGACTGGAATCGCTTGGTCAGGTGTCGCGAGTCACTTGTTTCCGGTTGGCACATGCAGGTCGATTCGGGCGTGCATGGTGTAGAGTCGAAATTGCTGACCGTCGAAGACGAGTTGTCCGCTGGATTTGTTGTCAGCGATGGGCAACAGGGGATTGCCCTGATATTTCTGCCACTTTCGCAGATCTCTCGAGACCGCAAATGTTGTGCACCAGTCTCGGGGTTTTTGCGCTGTGCCGGTGCCGTGCATCACGGCGATGTAAGTCCCATCGATTTCGATGATCTGGTTCATGGCAATCATGAGCCGATCGTATTCTTCTGGTCCCGGCAGAATCAGAGGTTCATCGCTGACATTGGTCCAGGTTTTCAGATCTGTTGAGGTCGCCAGCCAGATGCCGGCATCGCGTCGTTCGTAAAACAGATACCAGACGTTGTCTTTCTGAAAGACGGTCGGTGTGCCATAGGGACCGGGGGGAATTGGCTGGCCGCTGCACAGTCGCACGTCCAGCGGGCCAATGCGTGTCCATTCGATGCCGTCGTCCGAGGTCAGCAGCTGCGCCTGATCGTCACGACCCTCGGCGAACATGAGCCAGCGTTTTTCATGGCGGACCACCATCATGTCCTCAACCCAGACATCATCGAGAACAGGTTGGTCGGAATGTCGAGTCCAGTGAATTCCGTCAGCACTGGTCGCATATCCAAGTCGATTGATGACGGGTTGCACTTCAGGATTATACCCGGTGTACCAAAGGCGCCAGGTTTCCCCGTCACGGACGATCCAGCCGCGTTCCCGAATGAGTGCATCCCAGTGCCCTGCCCTGCCTTCAAAAACAGGCTGCTTCAAAGCGGCCTTCCAGTGTGTCAGGTGCTCGGGCAGCGAGATCACATCATCTGCAGCAGTCTTGCCGTCGGACTCTGTTTCACGACAATGGGTAGATTCGAGCTTGTCGCAGCGAGGGGCATCGTGGGCGTGTACTGTCGACTGCCATGCCGATGCGATGCCCAGAATGGCGAAGATCAGTACCGAACGAGAGCCGTATACAAAAACCATGGTCTCATGACTTTCAGTTGCAGGGGGGAACTCGATCAGCCAACTGAGTCCACAGGCGGGGTTTCGCCGCCGGAATCCAGAGCACGCACAATGATGCGATTTCCGGCAACGCGGATGACTTCGATTGTTGATCCATGATCGATATAGCCGCCGTCGCTGACCACGTCGACAAAGTCAACACCAAACTGACCTTTTCCGGATGGCCGCAGCATTGATGCCGCCGTTCCGATCTGGCCGGGCTGCACCGGAGTGTCTGGTGACAATGGCGACGATGCCAGTGACCGTTTCAGAAATGGTGCGCCGGATGCAGATGCGGCATAGCCGGGCGGGGTAAGGATCAGGTTCTTCAGGAACGGAATTGAGGGAAGAAACTGATTGAGCAGCAGGGCAACGACCACGACGGTCACCAGGGCACCAGCGAGCGAGGCGAGGCTTTCGAGCGAGGCTTCAAACGATTCGCCGGCTGTCATCCCTGCAAACGTGTGACTCGCCATAACCAGAGAAGCAAACAGAAGAAGGATTCCGGTAACGCCAAACACTCCAAAGCCCGGAATCACGAACACTTCCATTGCAATCAGGACGAGCCCGAGGACAAACAACACCAGTTCCAGAGTACCGGCGGTTCCGCCGAGAAAGCGGCTCCAGAAAAACAGCGAGAACATGATGGCTGCAACAATGCCAAAGAATCCCGTTGGAACATGTAATTCAATGTAAATGCAGATGATGGCGATGGTAATCAGCATGAATCCGCCAAATCGTGTATTCAGCAGCCATACAAACGTGTCGACCCAGGTTCGTTGGGCAACCACAAGCGGCTCGTCATCGGGTACTCCGAATCGTTGACGAAGTTCATCAAGATCTTCGCATGGCGCATCGGCAATCCCAAGTTCTGATGCACGCTGACCATTCAGGGTAAGAAGAATGCCCGGCCGGGATTCCGGAATCACATTGCCTTTCACCCATTCTCCGTTCGAATCATCCAGTTCAAACTGAGACATCCAGGTCACCTGTCCGGTTTTTGTGTGGGTGGCTTCAAAGACTTCCAGATCCTTATCCACCATGGCCTGAAGCACCGCGACCGGACGATTCTTACGGTGCGCAAGATCGGCCATGAACTGCAGAAAGGGACTGACAATCTTCTCTTCTGCTCGTTCGAAGGCGCCGCCTTTTGCCGTTTCCTGAATGACCCCAGCATCGCCAATCTTTGCTTCGGGGTGCATGACAATATGGTCGCAACCGAGCGCTGTTACGGCAGCGCCACTGATTGCGTCATTGCGAATCCATGCCACTGTGGTGATCTTTTTGGGATCGAGATCCGAAATGGAGATTGCGAGTTCTTCGCTGGTATGCAGATAACCGCCTGGCGAATCGATATCGAAGATCAACAGATTCGCGCCATCCGCGATCGCCTTTCGCATTTCCCGCTGGACGAACTCACCGAGGATTGGTTCGATCATATCGTGGACGGCGATGACCCTGGCTTTGACTTCGGCGCTGCCTTTGTTCTGGTCTCGCATGGCCTCCATGGGAAGCTTGTAAAGTGCAATCACTTCACGGCGGTTCTTTCGCACCGCTGATACCAGAAAGCCAGCTTGCTCTGCATCGCCTGCATTGAAGAAGCCAGGGCTTCCCGGCTCTTTGATGCGGTCAGTGCCGGAAATCACAACGTTTTGATCCTGAAGTATGCGCATTTCGTCTTCGGTCAGAAAACGATGTTCGGTCTTTCCGGTGCTGTCCTCAACAGTGACCCGCATTAATGAAAGATTGGGCGCCATCATGGCCTTTGCGACGCCGCGGGATAGTCGACCATTTCGGCGTCGATCCACGATGCTGAGGATGAAATTTTGTTCGTCGGGTTCCAGAGCCTGACCGCGACCGAAGTCGCCCAGTGATGCATCCGGTCCCATCACGATATCGTGGCAGGCCAGCGCAAGAATCGCGTTGGTGCCATCCACGGACCTGGGAATCCAGGCCACCGTATGAATCCGTGAGACATCGGCCGACGTCAGAAACTTTGCGAGGTCCCGAACCTGACCAAACTTGCTGAGTCCAGGTTCAATCTCCAGGAGCAGAACACCTTCGCGTTGTTCACGTTCGGCCTGCGACTGCAGTTTCAGGGCGAGGTTGGTGATTTCACTCACCATTCGATCGTCAATGGGGCTCGTCACCGTGATGAATCGGCCAAACCGTTTCGGGTCGTCAACGCCCTGCTCCTGCGCCATGCAGGTGAGTACAGTGGGGGTTGCCGTAAACAGGCTCAGCAACAGAATGGGTAGGCTAAGTTTGAGTTTCATTGTTTCCGCTCCACGTTTCTTAAATGAGCGGGAAGTGATGTAGTTATGGGATGCTATCAGCGCATCCGTCCGTTCAAACCGATGCACGGGACATAAGTATAGACGGTGAGGATGAGGGAAAGAATGCCCCGGCAGCGATGGAATCTGTCAATGGTCAGTTCGAACGGAACGCTGAAACCCTGGGGTCGGATCCTGCAATTGCCTGATTTCCTGCCCGGAACAAGCGGGTTCTGGCCCCGAGCATTCCGCAGAACAGAATCATGATTCGCGATAGCTTCTGCGGGAGAATCAGAGCAGCGAATCCGGGTCGTGGTGATCCTGATCGGCATTCCACGTATCTGGTGGCGTCGGCGGTGCCGGAGGATTCTGCAAACGCTGCTGAAACTGTCCGAAAGAATGGTTCAGCGATTCCAGCAATCTTTTGGCGTTCGGCGCGGCCAGAAAGACGCGTTGCGAAACAGCCGAACGCGGGAAGAATGTTGTAATGAAGTCGAACGAGAATTCAGTTGCGGTATGCCCGATCATGACAGCGTTTGCATAATTCCCCGACATTGTATCTTCGGGGATTTTCAGCATGTCGTACAAATCCTGGGCAGACTGACGTTGCGCGCCGGGAGGCGGAGAGGGATTATTGGCCGGAGGAATCTCCCCAAATCGTTCCTCGTACTTGCGAAGATTGTCCTGAAGAGCCTGAATGAATTGCGCGACGACGCCGGGTGGCATGACAATTCTCGCGGCGACCTGCTGCGGTTGCTGCATCCGAAGCAAAAAGTCCACGATGAATTCGTGCTGACCCTGCAGGACAACGGCTCCCGTGCTGAATGTGCCTCTGGCCACATTTGCCGGGACCAGCGCCCCGATCTGGCTGTGCCGGATCTCCTGACTTTGTGGGCCGTCGTCTCCAGGAGTTCCCTCAGGATGTGAATTACTGGTCATCTTTGGGCAGCTTCGCAAAAGCGGTCCGTTGTCCCATGAAATGGTGAACAACCGAAATGATTGGTAGATTGCCGAATGCAGCACGCAGCGCGAGAAGACTGAAGTTTGGAATTCCG
>JAGQQE010000280.1 GCA_020426345.1 Planctomycetaceae bacterium | reverse complement strand
GGAGAAGCTCTTCCTCTGTGAATCTTCTGGCCCCAAAAAAGCTGGCTTACAGCCCCGAGATCATGTTTTGAGCGTACTCCTGAAGTCCGCTTCTTTGCTGAGGAGTGAGTTGAACTGCAATGCGGTCACCTTCGCGGAGTCCGGCGGTGACACAGACAGCCTCATCGTTTGATTCACCCACCTGGATCGCTCGAGGCTGCAAGCCTGCATCCTCATAGAGCCACACAAAATTCCGGCCCCCGACGCCGACGACGGATTCATTCGGAACCGTTAACGCGTCAACATCTTCGAATAGTGAGATGGTAACATTGGCATCCATCTTCAGCCGGATGATCGACGCCTGTTCGGGCGTGGGCTTCAGTTGAATGTCCAGGTAGTAGTCGCGAACGTCCGGCGTGTAATAGCTGCGAGATTTTGGGTAGTTGGAAATGTGCACGATTTCACCGGCGACGGGAGTCTCTTCAAACCCTTTCAGTTGCACGCTCACGGGTGTGCCGATACGAACACGGGTGATCAGCGATTCGTGAAGAGAGACGGTGACTTTTTTGTGGCGTTCGTCTGGAATGCGGAAAATCGGCTGCTGGAAATAGGCTCGTTTTCCCTCTTCCACCGATCTGCGTCCGCGACTGAGGTCATACCAGGAATTTGCGTAAATGACCTGCCCATCGGAAGGGGCCTTCATGGTGCAGGCTGCGATACTTTCACGAGCTGAATTCACGTATCGTTCGTAGATCTGGACACGTCGTTCATTTGCAAGCGTCGTGAGCCTGGCCTTTGTTTCCGCCAGAGAATTCATGATTTCCGTACGCAGAACGTCTCGGTCAGCGTTGCTCGCTCGAAACTGCAGCCGGAGTTCATTTCTTGGGTGGGTGAATTCGTTGCTGAGAAAAAGGTCTGCCTGCAGTTTCCGAACACCCTCTGTTTTCTGCTGAAGAATGAAATTGGCCTGATCCAGCGTTCGGTGGTTGACAAAACCCTGCGCCCAAAGCCGTTCGGTATAGGCGAACTCTTCACGCGCTGATTCGAGTTGTTCCTGCCAGAGTGAGAGGTCCTGCTCAAGTTTATCCAGAAGCTGAGGATGGGTCGCGTGCAGATACTGATCACGCTCATTCAAAGCCGTTTGAGCGGCAAACTTCGACTGTGCGAGTCTGCGTTCATTTGCGGATTTCAGCAATTCCTCGTCCTGAACAGAGCCCTCCAGAGTTGCCCTTGCGCGTATGAGCGGTACATCTCTGGCCCGCAGAAACTCCTCGACTTCTGACGAATCCAGTACGCAAACGATATCGCCCTTCTGAACCCAGGTTCCTTCGGGCACAATGCTGAGGATCGTCGTGGACCATCGACACTCTGACGAAACAGTCTCCGACTTGAGTGGTTCGACGTTTCCAGTGAGTTCGATGACGTCAGAGAAATGGCGAGGCTGGACATCATACAGAGAGAGTTCAACCGGCTCATGATCCCGGTTTACGGCTCCCACCCCTGCCAGCAACACCAGCGCAACCAGCAATGCGGAGCAGGATGCTCGAAACAGGTGGGCGGTCGTCCATCGAATGCTCGGCATGGGCGATTTTTCTGTGAGGGAATCAGGAGGCCGCGCGGCAGCCGCCTCAGACGAGGACCTTGCCATCACGGTGAAATGTACGGAGATTTGTGTCTGACGGGGGAGGGAGGTGTGTCAGACGGCAGGAATATCGATCAACACGTTTATTATCGGCACCAAATTAAGTTTATCAACACTAAAGGTATTCTGTGGGACGGTCGTCAGCAGTCAAATCAAAGTTGGCAGTGGCATCCTTCAATGCCACAATTTCCCGGAATCAATCCATTGCGTCCCCAAAATCGGGCAACATCCTGTCGCGGGGCGAACTGCTTGTCGCAATTCTGCGTCTGGGTCCGGTTGAAAGAGTGTTGCGGGTTTCTGTAAATCCAACTGGTGTCTAGAATTCGGCCCGACACAAAGTGACGGGCCGTTCCTGTTGGATGGGCGGAAACTCCTGCGAGTTTTGCCTTGAAGTGTGAACAGGAAGCGGCACGATTTGAATCGACCGAAACGTTCCTACGCAGTTAACGCTTGTTCAGCAGATCAACCCAAATTCAATGACCAGCAAACCCGACATCCGTGAAATTCTTGACCAGCGCATCATGATCATCGACGGGTCGATGGGCGCGCTGATTATGGCGAATAACCCTACCGAAGAGCAGTATCGCGGCGAACGCTTCAAAAAGCACCATATCGACGTCCGCAACGCCACCGACCTGCTGGTCCTGACACAGCCTGATCTGATCAGTGGGATTCATCGACAGTATCTGGACGCCGGTGCGGATATCATCGAAACCGACACCTTCAATGCGTCGATTGTCGGCATGAAGGAGTTTGAACTGTCTCATTTGGTGCGCGAACTCAACCAAACCGGTGCGGAACTGGCACGCAAATGCGCCGACGAATACACGGCAAAGAATTCTAAGAAGCCACGATACGTGGCCGGCAGTATTGGCCCGACCAATGTGCAGTTATCGATGAATGCCGATGCACCCGGCACTCGCGTTGTGACGTTCGATGCCATGGTGGAATCTTACGCCGAACAGGTTCGAGGACTACTGGACGGGGGAGTCGATCTGCTGCTGCCCGAAACCAGCTTCGACACGCTGAACATGAAGTCCTGCCTGTTCGCCATTTCGAAAGTCTTCGAGGAACGCGGTACGGAAGTTCCCGTGATGATTTCGGGAACGGTGTTTGCCGGTGGAGTGACTTTGCTGGGGCAAACGGCGGAAGCCTTCTACACGGCAGTCGAACACTTCCCGTCATTGAGCATCGGGTTCAACTGCGCGCTGGGGCCCGCTCAGATGAAGCCGTATTTGCAGACGCTGTCTGAGATATCAACTCGATACGTGACCTGCTATCCCAATGCCGGCATGCCCGACGGCATGGGAGGCTTCGACAACACGGCCGCTGAATTTACAGAAGCGATTGTCGGTGCGGCGAAGGCCGGACTGGTGAACGTCGTCGGCGGCTGCTGCGGAACGACGCCGGAATTCATCGCGAGCGCGGCCGAAGCCGTCAAGAATATGAAGCCCCGCAAGCCGTCATCCGGCACAGGTAACTCAACCTATTCCGGCTTTGACTATCTGGAACTGCGACCGGAATCCAACTTCCTGAATGTCGGCGAACGGACCAACGTCACGGGCTCGCGGATGTTTGCTCGTTTGATCCGAGAAGAAAAATACGACGAAGCTCTGAGTGTCGCGGCCAACCAGGTCGAGGGCGGTGCTCAGGTGATCGATGTCAATATGGACGAAGGCCTGCTGGATGGGCCTCGGTGCATGGAAAAATTCCTGTGGCTGCTGCATGACGACAACGTTCGCGTGCCGATCATGATCGATAGTTCCGACTGGAATGTGATCGAAGCCGGTCTGAAGTGTGTGCATGGTAAGTGCATCGTTAACAGCATCAGTCTGAAGGAAGGCGAAGAAGAATTCCTGCGCAAAGCGAAACTGATTCGTCGTTATGGGGCCGCCACCATTGTCATGGCCTTTGACGAAGTTGGTCAGGCAGCGACTCGAGAAGACAAAGTGCGCATCTGCAAACGCGCTTACAAATTGTTGACAGAGAAAGCCGACTTTCCGCCCACGGACATCATCTTCGATCCGAACATTCTGACAGTGGGCACCGGCATGGAAGAACATGCCAACTACGCCGTCGACTTTATCGAAGCGGTACGCGACATCAAACGCGAATGTCCGGGCGCGAAAACATCGGGCGGCGTCAGCAATGTCAGCTTCAGTTTTCGGGGTAACAATGTCGTCCGTGAAGCCATGAATGCTGCGTTTCTGTATCACGCCGTGGCTGCCGGGCTGGACATGGGGATCGTGAACCCGGCTCAGTTGGAGGTCTATGACGAAATTGACAAAGAACTGCTGGTCTACATCGAGGATGTGTTGCTGAATCGACGTCCGGACGCAACAGAACGCCTCATCGAATATGCCGAAACCGTCAAGGAAAAAGCGGGAGGCGAAAAACGCACCGACGAATGGCGCAACGGTACCGTCGAGGATCGGCTCAAGCATGCGTTGCTGAAAGGCATTCTGGATCATATCGACGGCGACATCGAAGAAGCCCGGCTAAAATACGGCCGCCCGCTGGACATCATTCAGGGCCCGCTGATGGACGGGATGAATGTTGTCGGCGAACTGTTCGGCAGCGGCAAGATGTTTCTGCCACAGGTTGTGAAATCTGCTCGAGTCATGAAGAAGGCTGTCGCCTGGCTGGAACCCTTCATGGAAGCCGAAAAAGCAGCGGCAGCAGCAGGTACGACGTCACGGCATTTCAACGAAGCTGGCCTCTTTAACGCAACTCGCGATGATGCCATAGCGCTGGCCGAGAGTTTGCAGGTGGCGGGCGAAGCTGTCGAACAGGGCAACCGCGGTACCTTCTTGATTGCCACTGTCAAAGGGGATGTTCACGACATTGGCAAGAATATCGTCGCGGTTGTTTTGCGATGCAATAACTTCAAGGTCATCGATCTGGGAGTGATGGTGTCGTGTGAAAGAATTCTCGAAGAGGCTCGAAAGCACAACGCGGATATCATCGGTCTCAGCGGTCTGATTACACCGTCGCTGGAAGAGATGATTATTGTCGCACGCGCGATGGAAGAGCAGGGTTTTACGGTTCCGTTGCTGGTCGGTGGCGCGACGACCAGCGCCAAACATACTGCCGTAAAGATTGCTCCTGCGTACAGTCAGCCGGTCGTGCATGTGGGTGACGCATCTTTGTCTGTGGGAGTCGTGGAAGCTCTGCTGGACCCCGATCGTAAAGACGATTTCGTCGCGAAAAATTTGGAAGCTCAGCGGCGGTCCAAGGCGTCCTTCAACCAGCGTCAGCAGGTCAAACTGGTTCCTTACGAAGAAGCATTGTCGAAGCGATTCACGATCAACTGGGACAAATATGATCCGCCGATTCCTGAGTTCACAGGTGTGCGAGTGATTGAAGAAATGCCGCTCACCGAACTGGTGCAGTACATCGACTGGTCACCATTCTTCAGTAGTTGGCAGCTGATCGGGAAGTATCCGAAGATTCTGGACGACGCTGTGGTGGGCGAGGAAGCTCGCAAGCTGTGGCAGGATGCTCAGAATGAACTCCAGCTGTTGCTGAAGAACAAGAGCATCACTGCCAAAGCTGTCTACGGTTTCTGGCCAGCGAACTCAGACGGCGACGATATCATCTTGTGGACCGATGAATCTCGTACCGAAGAACTGATGCGGTTCCCGATGCTCAGACAGCAATGGGAACGAGTCGGTCAGAAAGATTTTCGCAGTCTGGCGGATTATGTAGCCCCGATTGCGGAGAACCGACGTCTCAAAGCCTTTCAGGCTGAAGGGGAGGAAGTCGAATCGCTCCTGCATAACGACTACATCGGTGCGTTTGCCGTTACGGCAGGGTTTGGCTGTGATGAACTCGCAAAAGAGCTGGAAGAATCCGGCGATGACTACCGCGCCATTATGATCAAGGCACTTGCTGATCGTTTTGCGGAAGCATTTGCCGAGGCGCTGCATGTCAAAGCACGTCGCGACTGGGGTTATGGAGCCAACGAATCATTGAATAATGAACAATTAATTGAAGAAAAATACCTTGGCATTCGTCCAGCATTTGGCTACCCGTCGTGTCCCGACCATCTTCCCAAAGGTGATCTCTGGAAGTTGATGGATGTGGAAAACAACATCGGCATGCAACTTACTTCCTCATACGCCATGTGGCCGGCGGCATCTGTGAGTGGTTTGTACTTCAGTCTTCCGGAAAGTCGTTACTTTGCCGTGGATCGATTGACGCGGGACCAGGTCGAGAACTACGCGGCTCGAAAAGGAATGTCTGTCAAAGAGATCGAACGCTGGCTTGCCCCCAATCTTGGTTACGAGCCGTCTTGAGAGTCCCCGAATCCGGCTGCTGATTTACCGATGCGTTAGTGGACTGGACTGGTATGAGTGGCCAGAAACAAGAAGGATCGCACCGATGGCCGCGACGAATTGCGTTGCGTGCGGGGGCGGTGTTTTTCAGCCTGCTGCTCTGTGCTGCATTCGAGGGAGTTCTCGCGGTTTTCGATGTTGCGCCGCCTGAAGCGGCTGATGATCCGTTTGTTGGTTTCGCGTCAATCAGACGCTTGTTCACGCTGTCACCTGACGGGCGGTTTTGGCAAGTGTCTGCCGAACGTCGTGGATTCTTTGAACATGATGAATTCGAGGTGCACAAGCCGAAAAATGAGTTTCGCATTTTCGCCTTTGGTGGGTCCACCGTACAGGGCAACCCTTATTCCATTGAAACCAGCTTTACGCGTTTTCTTGAGCAGTCACTCAACCACGCTCAGCCGTCGGCGCAGTGGCGAGTTGTCAATTGTGGTGGTATTTCTTACGCCAGTTATCGCCTGGTGCCGTTAATGCAGGAATGTCTTCAGTACCAGCCCGATCTGATGATTGTCTGCACCGGCCACAATGAATTCCTCGAAGACATCACGTACAGCACAATTCGAAATACGGGATCCCCGATAGCCTCAGTCTACTCAGTCCTGGGGCGGTTCCGCTCTTATCGTCTGATTCGAAATCTGATATCGGATTCGCGCCAACAACGCCGCGAGCAACCTCTGTCAGTTTCTGAATCGTCGGAGTCGACAAAGACTGTCCCGTCCGCCGGGGCAAAGCCGGTGTTGAGTCAGGAAGTCGACGCGTTGCTGGATCATGAAGGCGGGCTTGAGGCCTATGTCCGCGACGACGTGCACGCGGATCTCGTAGTTCGGCACTTCGGGAGCAATTTGCGACGAATGCGGACAATTTGCGACAATGCCGGGGTTCCGTTTCTTCTCATACAACCTCCGTCAAACCTTGCGGACAGCCCGCCATTCAAGTCGACATTCTCGGAACAGACTACAGCCAGCCAGCAGGACGCCATCGCGGATTATCTTTCTACCGCCGCTGCTGAAATGCGAACAAATTCCGATGCCGCCCTGAGAGAACTTGAACAGGCCGCCAGTCTCGATAATCGCTTTGCCTTCACCTGGTACCAGATCGGACATGTGCGACTTGCGCTGGGTGATGTCGTTGGAGCGAAACTTGCCTTTGTGAGGGCACGTGACGAGGACGTATGTCCGCTGCGCATGACGACCGCGCTGGAAGCTGCGATGCACCAAATGAAGGATGAAACGGAAAGCCATTTCATAGACGCGGCTGCAGTGCTGAGTGAAAAATCCGGCCAGTCTATCATCGGTGATAATGTATTGGTCGATCACATCCATCCATCATTCCGTGGTCATCAATGGATTGCAGTTGCCATTGCAGAATGGATGGAAGCGGAGGGCCTGCTGATCGCAGAGAATTCTCTCTGGGGGCAGCAGGTAGACCTGGTGTTTGAACAGCACATTCAGTCGCTTGACAATATGTACTTCCTGAAAGGCCGGCGACGTCTTCAGGATTTGATGGGATGGGCCGCCGGACGCGCGGAAGGGCCGCCGATCGTGCGGCAGAAACGCAGTTATGAAGGAACGTCGGCGGCAGGAGCACCTGGGCGGTCGCCCCTTTAGCAGCTCGTTAAAAACCGGAATTGGCTCGACCATCAGACCTTAAAACACGACGGCTTCAGTCGTCCTGCGTGACTGTCCCGGTTTCTTAACGGACAGCCAGCCGGGATTTTCCTTTGATCCGGTCGCAGTCGGATCATTCAAATGTTCCATGGACGTCGCTCACCCAGCCACCATTTTGGCTTCCAGGCACCTTCCTTCAATCCAAATTTATTGATGGCGGCGTGGCGAATGATCTCTGCGACTTCCTGCGGATCATCAGTGAGTACAAACCGATCCACATCAACCGGGCTGATGGTGCCCTGGCCGAGCATGACTTCGCGGATGTATTCAATCATGGGCTGCCAGTAGTCCTTTCCCACCAGAATCAGCGGGTACTCTTCCATCTTTTTGGTTTGGACAAGCGTGGCGACCTCAAACAATTCGTCGAACGTCCCAAAGCCTCCGGGCACAGCGACGAATGCATACGAATATTTTGCCAGCATCAACTTGCGTACGAAGAAGTACTGGAAATCCACAAACGTATCGAGGTAAGGGTTCGGTTCCTGTTCCATTGGCAGGACGATGTTGCATCCAATACTGTGGCCTCCAGCCTGTTTTGCTCCGCGATTCGCAGCTTCCATCAGTCCCGGGCCACCCCCCGTCATCACAGTGAAACCTGCTTTCGAAACAGCGGCCGCCACTTCCACGGTTTTTTGGTAATAGGGATGATCTTCCCTGAATCGAGCGGAACCAAAGATGGTGACGCAGG
>JAGQQE010000279.1 GCA_020426345.1 Planctomycetaceae bacterium | reverse complement strand
AGACTCGAATGCGTACCTCGGCTCAGCGATGAATCGCACCACCTGATCGAGGCTATCACCCGCAGATTCGCCGAAGATACCGCCCCGTCTTCTTCAGAGCCAGGCGATGCGTGCCAGCCATCCCCCGGTGAGCAAAATCGAGGCATGGTGTTGAATGTGAATGCTTAATGCGACAACGCCGCGAGGACTCTGAATCACCAGGATGCACCCTCGCCGGAGATCGGGGATTGGCCTGCAGCAGGATTTTCAGCGGTGCCGGAAACGGCAGCATCAACAGGGCTTACTAGAGGATCGCGTCACGGTGCACCAGCACGTTCGCAAAGGGTTGTATCCCGGCGAACAGATTCACCATCCTGTGATCCTGCGGCGACCAAATCAGGATCCGCTGCTTGTGGTTGAGCCATCTTGTGCGACCTCTAAACCGGGGTTCGTCGAGTCCAAATCGGCGTTCAAGAAAGCTGGTCACTTCGAAGACCGGGGCACATCTGCGGCAGCCTTTCCGGCACCGCCTCACTATTTCGACTGCTCTGAGTACAGCAGACGGCATCACAGAACCTTGTTCACCAATCTTCAAAACATGCTGGACGCGCAGATTTCCTCAATCGCAACCGAGGTCGTTTCAGCCAATCAAACGGGTCTCGTTACTTATATTCCAGGGTGGCCGTCGCGGTGCAGCTTTTGCTGGAAACGAAGCGTACCCAGTGAGCACTGAATTCGGGCGGGAATATGAACGTGAATGTTTCGTCGGCTATTAGCGAAACGGTGCGATAGGTGTGCCAGCCACTTTGGTGGTCGATGTCGACTTCGATGGTTATCGTCGTGTCAGTCGAGGCGGTAAGCGTCAACTGCTTGTGATCGTAGCCGGTCATCAGGTAAGGGTCCGAAGGTTCGCCTGCGATTACGGCGGAGTTCTTCCATGGACCGCCGATGCCCACGGGTTTGCCGAGTTTCCAGAGGTCGTCAATTCCTCCAAACCACAGTGCGGTTTTGTCATCAGACGCAGCAAAGATATGCGGATTCGCTTTGGCGGATTTGCTGACACCGGCAAGCACCAGCAGACCATTCCATGTGCAGTAGTCCATGATGCGTTTGTTGTGGCTGGCAACAGGACGCATCTGATCGAAGGCGGGAGGCTGGCCATTGATGACCAGAGGTACTTCGTAAAACGTGCCGTGGATATTGGCAAGATGGCGTTCCGATTCTACTTCGCGAGTCGCTCGCGGCCACGCGCCAGTGATGCTGCCGGCGACGGCGAAAGGCCGATCGAAAGCTGAGCCCCCTTTGGGCAGTCGCCGACGCACACCCTTATGCATGAGAATAACGGACGCGTCGTCCACGGCGAATTCCGTTTCTGTTCTAATCAGTTCGGCCAGTTTGGCGTCAGATTCATCGACCTTGAATTCAAAACCGGCTTTGGTGAATTCGAAGAACATTCCCTTGTCAGTGATGACTCGCAGATTGCGGTTGCGTTTGGCGGCGTAGATCACAGCACTATGGCTGTCTGTAGAAGCTGCATCAGCCAGCCCGGCAAACAGGTCGGCATCCGACGATAATGATTTCGCGGCGGGGTAATCCGACGTCTGATGCAGTTGAGCCGTCGCAGTGCAGTCGCGGTCAGCAACAATTCGCAGCCAGACGGCATCCAGATCTGCCGGAAGCAAATCGGCCACGTAACCATCGTTCTCAACGGCAATCGTTTTGAAGTCAGTCCACAGCCCGTTTCCTGCATGGTCAATCTGCACGGTGAATGTCACCGGAACAGTGGCGTCAGTTCTTGTGGACACGGTCTGCGGTCTTGTGACAGTCGCCCCTTTGGATGGTGTGATATCGACGGTTGGCAATGTGCCTTTCACAAACGCCATGTGAGGCATGCCGAAGGCATTCGGGGAATGCTCGGCCGGGTTCCCGGGAATGTGCACAGTGCCTTTGGGGAAGCTTTGCGAATACACCACGTCGGTCTCGTGTTTCGCTCCCCAAGTCAGACTAAGTTCCGTCAGCTTCCATTCTGGATTCAGCTTTGGTGATCCTCGTCGATCAACCGCCAGGTACACGGTCACAGGCTGATCGATCTCAAACGAAAAACCATGAGCCGCCTGATGCCAGTCACCTCGATCCACGGTGACGCGCGGCAGCGTGGCCAGTTCGTCCGACAGGCGGTGAATCTGCTGTTGATCGGTCGCTCGCAGCATGTCTGCTGGCACCAATGGACTGCGACGGCCCGTGGCCAGATGGAGAACTCGTCGCTGAAATCCGGCCACCAGAAACGGATCGGAAGGAACACCGGCTTTCACGTCGTCTTCAACCCACGGTCCGCCGTAGCCACTGGCGGGGCCCCACGTTTTCAGGTCTTCGAAACGGCCAAACCAAAGATTGGACTGAGGCTGTCCGGCCAGTTTGTTTTCCTGAATGCTTGTTTCGTCGGTCGCCAGCACAAGTCGGCCATTCCAGTTGCAGAAGTCCGGAACGTATCGGAGATGGCTGCCAATGGGTGTGATCCCCGCAGAATTCTGTGCACTGAATGTCGGCGGAAAGTTGTAGAACATGCCGTGCATATCCATCATCCAGCGACCATCGGTGATTTCACGAATACGAGGCCATTCGGTGTACCAGCCGTGACTGGCATCGTTGCAGTAGGCAGCTTTCGGCAGCAGGTACGTGTGCCACTGACCGTTGTCGAGCACTTTGAGTCTCACACTGCGACGATCCCAGCCCATGGTCCACAGCGGGTCATTGCCATCGCTGCCGCCGGTGATTCCTTTCGGGCCGGTCACTTCCGTAAACTGACGACGTTCGATGATTTTCCAGTTCGTGCCGTTGAATTCCGCCAGCACTCCTCGTTCTTCCGCATTCGTCGCTTTTCCACCGACCAACACATCCTTGTAATCGCCGACATGCAGTTCACCGTTGTTGGAAATAACCAGGCGGCCCTGAGACGTATACCCGCCTTTGCCGTGCCAGCCCGGAACCGGCTTTTTGAACAGTCGCTGAACGGCCAGAGTTTGCACGTTGGCTTCCCAGATGCTGCCTTCCATGTCGATGTAGTAGACCATATTGGCCGGATCGGTCAGGTGCCGTGCAATCGCGGTGACTCGAATCGGCATGTCCGCCGGTGAAATTGTTCTGACATGGCCCTGGGCATCGATCAGGTAATGAGCGATCAGCAGTTGCTGCGATTCTTCGTGAATCATGCGTCCTGCCGGAGTTCCGCCCACACTTTCTGGATGGATGGTCATCGGCTTTGACAAATCGGGATCAACCGAAAACAGCTTGTGCTCGCTGCCTCTGGGCATGTGAGGTGCATAGTTCACCATCCACAGTTTTCCAGCCCATGGAACGATGCCTCCGATGCCGCATTCATTGTGTCCCGGCTTGAAATGGCCACCGTTTTCGCTGTACACGCCGTAGGTGGTCAGGTGCGGATAGATTCCGCTGATGAAAAGATCCGTGCGAGTGGCTTCGTGAAAAACCCCGCCCGGAGCCGATGTATTCTCCTGAGCTCCGGCCCGATTCGTCTGCGCTTGAGCCGTCGACCATGTGATCATCGCCAGGCACACAACAACCAGTCGGCAGGAGACGCGACGACGGCAGGCGTTCAAGATGGGTAGAACAAATTGGGGCATGATTATTTCCTGCGAATTTCAATCGATAAGGTCCGTATTGGGCAATATCCGGCGGAGTGGAACGGGCCGGGGAACGGTTATGTTAGTGTCCAACGGTGTTGGTGTGCCAAAGTAGCGTCCGTATTTGGGAAGAGATGTGCCGGAAACCGCGTGCAATTACTTTGAAATCAAAAGTTGACTAAAGTCGTTTCAACAACGGCATCAGACGACTGAAATCAGGAGACAATTATGAAGGCCGCTGTTTTCGAACAGTATCAAACGGCGCTACAGATCCGCGACGTCGCAGTTCCTTCACCGGGACCGGATGGGGTTATCATTCGAGTCGCAGCGTGCGGCATTTGTCGAAGCGACTGGCATGGATGGATGGGGCATGACAGTGACGTCCAGCTGCCCCATGTGCCCGGACATGAACTTGCCGGAGTGATTCACACCACAGGTTCCGCTGTAACTCGCTGGAAGCCAGGAGATCGAGTGACTGTTCCGTTTTGTTGCGGATGCGGAATCTGCTCTCAGTGTGAATCCGGACATCAGCACATTTGTGACCAATACACGCAACCAGGTTTCACTCAGTGGGGAGCCTTTGCTGAGTTCGTGTTAATACGTCATGCCGATGTCAACCTTGTTGCATTGCCCCCGTCTATTGATTTTGTGACAGCTGCAAGTCTGGGCTGTCGATTTGCAACTTCCTTCCGGGCAGTTGTGCATCAGGGCCGTACCAAACCCGGAGACTGGGTTGCGATTCACGGTTGCGGTGGTGTCGGACTTTCTGCTGTGATGATTGCATCAGCCATGGGCGCGCGGGTCATCGCGATCGATGTCCAGCAATCACGATTGCAGATGGCCAGGTCCTGTGGAGCAGAAGAACTGATTGACTCAACGAAACATGACGTTGTACAACGCGTGCGTTCAATTACAGGAGCCGGAGCAAATGTTTCAATCGACGCGTTTGGCAGCCGACAAACGTGCTGGAATTCAGTGAGAAGTCTGGCGAAACGCGGGCGACATGTTCAGGTGGGTTTGATGCTTGGTGAAGAAAGTGACCCACCCATTCCGATGTCCGCTGTGATCGCCAATGAGCTGGAATTGCTGGGAAGCCATGGAATGCAGTCGTATGAGTACGGGCGTATGCTTGGAATGATCACTTCGGGGCAGTTGGCACCTCAGAAACTGATCAGTGACACCGTCACCCTGGAGCAGGGGGCTGTCATGCTCACACAGCTGGACAAGTTTCCGGGGCAAGGCGTGTCCGTAATTGTGTTCCCATAGAGCCCGCTTCAAGCGAATGGGCTTGCTTCGAGGCAGCGAGGATGTTGATTTTCAGGAAACCGATGAGGGGCTGAGAATTGTCAGGACAGCTCCGTCGCCGTGCGGTCAAGTCCTCTGCGAAGAATGACGAGAATCGCGGCAAGAGCCACGGCAAACGATGGTTCAGGGACAGCGGCATTCGCGATATTCAATATTTGTCCGGGGCCTGCGGGGTGAGATGTCGAAATATCGAAATCACCAAACAGTTCCACAAATCCATGCGTCGACTGGCTACTGGAGCCAAATGTGATGGATTGAAAGATGTCGCCAAATACAAGGTCATCCCCTAGAGAACCACTGGTGGCTGCATGGAAGTCGAGGCTTGTTGGTGTGGCCACCAGCTCTGCATCGGAGTTGTCAAAATAAACCAGAGCATGATTAGTCGAGTCCACGACGTAGTTGTTCGAAGGAGTGTGAAACCGAAATTCAAAAGCAACAATGTGTGAGGCATCAACTTGCCCGATTGTGCCATCGGTTGTGATGAAGCCGCTTTCCAGTCCGTAGCCGGGTGCAAAGCCCGAATACGGAACAACCTGATAGATGATGTCAGCATCGACCCTGGGTGTCAGAAACAGAACGAGGAAAAAAACAGCCTGAGATATTCTGAACATGTTGATCCGCGGTGCAGTCGATGAGAGGGCAGAGTGTGTGTGCGACGAACTTATCATGCCGTTTGTTGACAGGAACTTGTTGGATGATGGCAGGCCATCGGGAAAGAGGCAACACAGATGAAAGGAGTCTGGCACTCTCACATCGTCCGAAAGGAGTGACAGCCTCAGCTCTGAAATTCCGGGTGCCGCCGTTCAGAGCCATTCGCTCAGACAAGTTCTCTGAGGGATCCCAACAGAAACTCGATATCCGAATGGGTGTTATATCCATGGATTGCAATCCGTAGCCGACCGGCGTGGGCCATGACATGGATATTCTTTTGAAGCAACTGCTTGTGAATTTGGTCTGCTTCTGGATGTCGGAACGCGATGATACCAGCGATCGGTTGGTCGACGGGTGTCAATAAATCGATTGGCATTCGACTCAGTTCGGTGATGCAATGCTGCACTAGCGGTGCTGAGGCATCTGCGATTGCCTGAACACCCACCGAACGAATGTAATCGAGCGCTGCGCGAATGGCATAGACTGCGGGAAAGTTTGGCATCCCAACGGCGAAGCCAGCAGCGCCGGGCAGGCTGGTTGCCGGCCGTTCGAACCGATCCGCCGCGAATGCATCCTGAAGATGCAGCCAGCCACCGGCGGGTACGGTTAGCTGACTCGATCGGGACGAAGGAACGCCCACCAGTCCTCCACCGTGACTCGCAAGAATCCATTTGTGTGTGGAACTCACGATCAAGTCGACGTCGGACAGCTCAAGTGGAATTCGACCGAGCGCTTGTGTGACGTCAACACTTAAGAGTGCATCGGAGGATGACCGAACAACGTCCCTCACCTGATCCAGAGGCAGCAGGAATCCATTGAAAAAGCTGACCAGAGACGTCGTGACAAGCCTGGTCCTTGAGGAGAGCAATGGTTTGAGATCATCAACAAACAGAGCCCCATTTCGGGATCGCCAGACCTTCACGGTGGCTGGATTTGAAGCCTGCATCCAGGGGGTTACGCCTGCGGGGAAATCAAGATCGTTCACAACGACCTCGTCTCCCTCCTGAAGTTGCATCGCGATCGCTGCCAGATTGTAGGCCTCGGATGAACAGGAGCAGACAGCGGTTTCGCTCGGACTAAGTCCGTAGAACTCCCCGATCAGACTCTTGAGCTGTGATAACTGTTCGAAATGGGGTTCGCGCCCATCCATCCCCAGCTGCTTGTCCGCGAAGTACTGCGTCAATGCATCGCGAACCACCAGTGGTGGTATGCCTTCCGCGGCGGTATTCAGGTACACGCGATCGGCGAGGGAGGGGAAATCGCGTGCACGACTGGCATCAGTTAACATAGAGACTCTCCGTCTTCCATTCTGGAGACCTGCTGCAACTACTTTTTCCTCGTCGGTGATTTCCCGGTCGCTTTGGCAGACGTGGACTTACCCGGCTGCTTTTTTGTTTTTGACTTTGCAGCCTTCGGCTGGCTGGAGGCTTCTTCGCTGCTGCCGAAGACTCGATCCCAACCACTGACAAACTTCTTACTGGTACCGGTATGTACGGTGTAGCCCGTCATTGATAGACATTCCTTGCGTGAACTCTTTTGGGTGAAGCCGTCCGGGTAGATCGCTGACGACCCGCGGACGACAGGTGACCTGTGAATTGTAATCAACAGTCGGTCATGGAAAAGCAAAGGGCTTCATAGCGACTGCCACGAAGCCCTGAAAGTTTAAGAATTAAAGACAACCTGGCTACTCTTCGGCAGCAGCAGCAACCGTCTCTGCAGGTGTCTCGTCTTCACTGGCGCCGTCGAAATTCAACTGTTTCTGATCGCCGACCTCTTTAACAGAAACGCGGATGACGTTTTGACCATCGAACGTGCCACGCAGCAATTCTTCGGACAACGGATCTTCGATAAATCGTTCGACGCTTCGTCGCAACGGGCGGGCACCATAGTCGAGCCCG
The DNA here is from genome assembly GCA_020426345.1 of Planctomycetaceae bacterium. Taxonomy (GTDB): domain Bacteria; phylum Planctomycetota; class Planctomycetia; order Planctomycetales; family Planctomycetaceae; genus F1-80-MAGs062. The sequence goes on along the minus strand of JAGQQE010000279.1, from coordinate 931 downwards.
TCGTCTGCTTCGCCCTTGTCGATGATAAAGCCACGAGCCTCGTCGGAGAGTTCGAGACGTTTGCCTCGTTCTCTCAATCGGTCGTAGACCTTCTTGAGCTCGATATCGACGATCTCCATGAGTTCAACGCGAGTCAGCTTGCGGAAGACAACGACTTCGTCGAGTCGCCCCAGGAACTCCGGCTTGAACTGACGCTGCAGTTCATGCATCAGGTGAGTTTTCATTTCGTCATACGTTTTCTCGGTGTCCTTTTCCCGAAGCGTATGCAGCCCCATGCTTCCACCGTGTGCCATTTTGCTGGCACCAGCGTTGGTAGTCATGATCAGCACGACGTTCTTGAAGTCGACTCGGCGACCAAAACTATCTGTCAGATGGCCTTCTTCCATAATCTGAAGAAGCATGTTGAAGACGTCTGGATGTGCCTTTTCGATTTCGTCCAGCAGCACGACGGCGTAGGGACGACGGCGAATCTTCTCAGTCAGCTGACCGCCTTCTTCAAATCCGACGTACCCCGGAGGAGCACCGATGAGTCGACTGACATTGTGCTTTTCCATGTATTCCGACATGTCAATCTGGATCAGGCTGTCTTCATTCCCAAACATAAATTCGGCAAGAGTTTTCGCAAGAAGCGTCTTACCCACACCTGTTGGGCCCGAAAACAGGAACGCTCCCGTTGGGCGTTTGGGATCTTTCAAGCCGCTGCGACTGCGACGGACAGCTCGACAAACCTGCTTGATTGCTTCTTCCTGGCTGATGACGCGTTTGTGCAGCTCCTGCTCCATCTGGAGCAGCCGCACGGCGTCTTCGCTTGACAGGCGTGTCAGCGGAATGCCGGTCATTTTTGCAACCACTTCCGCAACGACTTCTGCGTCCACGACACCATCGGTCTGGCGGGACTTTTCCCGCCATTCTTCGGTGAGTTGATCTTTCT